>CANQWP010000051.1 GCA_947627585.1 uncultured Clostridia bacterium | reverse complement strand
GACAGCAATCATGCCAAGTTCTTTGGTCTCTTCCACCGCTTGAGCCTTCTTTTTCAGTTCGCGGTTTTGTTCGCGCATGTTCTCAATCTTAAGGTTGTAAAGCTCGCCAAGTTCCAAAGCGTAACCAAGCGCCTTGTTTGGCTCGTTTGTGTGCACGTGCACTTTCACAAGTGACAAATCGCCAATGCAAATCACGCTGTCGCCGATTTCCATCAGCTTTTCGCGCAGTTTGGTGATGTCCGCCTCGGTGGTCTTTTTATACATGTTGATGATCATATATTCGGTGCAATAGCCAAACTCAATGTCGCCAAGTTGGTTGATGTCCGCAATGACGTCGTCCACAGTTTGAGGCTTGGTCTCGTCCTCAAAAGAATATTCCAGCTCTTCGCCCATAAGGAAGCGATAGAAGCCCGTGAAAATCACCAAAATTCCGCGTCCGCCGCTGTCCACAACGCCCGCTTTTTTCAGGACAGGCAGCATCTCTGGCGTCTGTTTCAAAATTTCTTCACCGGTGTCAAGCACTTTTTTGAGGAAAACCTCAAAGTCGTCATGTCTTTTTGCAAGGCTGACGGCGTTTTCTGCCATTACGCGAATGACAGTGAGGATCGCTTTGTGACGGCCTTATATGCGATGGCTGCGCCTTCTTGCATGGCTTTGGCAAAGTCTTTTGTGGAAATTTCTTTGCAGTTTTTCGTCACCGAGCAAAAGCCCTTGAAAATCTGGGAAGTGATGACGCCCGAGTTCCCTCGCGCCCCGCGAAGCGCGCCTTTTGCAAACGCTTCCGAAAGGCTTGAAAGGTCAGTGTTCATGCACTTGTTGATTTCGCCAACAGCCGATTTCATTGTGAGAAACATGTTTGTTCCCGTGTCGCCGTCCGGCACAGGAAAAACATTCAGGCTGTCAATATATTCTTTGTTCTGTTCAAGCAGGCTGACACCCGCAAGGACCATCTTCTTAAAAGTGGCTCCGCTGATTGATTTTTGCATTGTTTAAGACTCCAATTTCGCTCTAATTCACACGCACACGCCGACAACGTGAACATTCACCGTGTCAACAATCATGCCCGTGAAGTTTTCGACAGAATATTTCACCGATTTTTTGAGGCTCTCTGCGACCGCGCTGATAGACACACCGTATTTGAAAATGCAGTGAAGGTCAATGAAGATTCGGTTGTCAATGTGGCTTATGGTCACGCCTTTGGCATAGCCTTCTTTGTGGAAAAGTTCGCGTGCGCTTTCGCGGAAGTTTTTGGCGACCAAGTCCACAACACCATAGCAGTCCAAAGCAACAAAACCAGCAACAGTGCGAATGGCATTGTCGCTGATTGAGATGTTTCCATAATAGTTGTTTGTGTCAACAGTCAAAAGATTTTCCCCCTAAAAAGGTGTCAAAATTTCAAAATTAAAACTCAAAAATTGTGTTTTGCAAAGGGATATCAAAAAAGAAAAACGCCTCTGCATGAGAATATATTACAACATTTGAAAAGATTTTACAAGCAATTTGCGGACAAAACACAAATTTTTTGGTGGCACGCCACTTTCCATTGAGATTCTTCCACCCTCTTCGTTGCGCGCTCTTTCCACATATTGTATGATTTCTCCGCGCGCTGATATGCAAAAGGCCAATCGTGTTGATGCGCCTTGAAGGCTTCTTCTCAGTTTTTTCTTTTGAATTGTCAAAAAACGCTTGATTTTTGAGAAAAAGTGTGATATAATGTCCAAGACAAAAAATTGAGTGCGTCAAATTGGCGCGAAAAAAATAAAAGGAGAATTGACATGAGCAGAGTTTGTGAAGTTTGCGGAAAAGGCAAAATGGCAGGAAACACCGTCAGCCACAGCAACCGCAAAGCGCCAAGAAAATATGATGCAAATCTTCAAACCACCGAAATCGATGGCAAAACAGTGAAGGCTTGCACCAAATGCATCAAAACAGCAAAGAAAAATGCAAAATAAACAGCCCGCGGCTGTTTTTTTTGTGGCAACGCCACTTTTTTTATTTCATATTGTTCTCGAAAAGCACCGTGTCGCCGCTTTTCAAAAGGTCTTTCAAGATTTTCTTCTGCTCTTCGCGCGTTTTGGCAAAAAGGAGTTGGCACTTTTTGGCGCTTTCTTTTTTTTCGCCGCTCTTGCCATCAACGCTTGTCGCCCCTTCGGTGAGGGCATCTTTGTTCGTCTCATTCATAATCAAAAAGATGTCGGCGCACTTTGCCACCTCTTGCCCGGCAAGGCGATTTGTCTCAAACTGCGCCTTTCCAAGTTCCACAATGCCGGGTGAGACCACAATCTTCCGCCCGCAAAAAGACGAGAGGACCGAAAGAGCCTCTTTGAAGCCGTCAAGATTGCTGTTATATGAGTCATCAATCACGTTCACAAAGCCTTTCAAAAGTTCCAGGCGATGCGGCGTCGAGGTCAATTTCTCGACCGCGCGCACAATGTCAAAGTCGCTCTCACCCAAAAGGTGCGCCATGGCGGCGGCCTCCACGATGTTGTCAATGCTCGCCCGTCCCAAAAGGCGCGTGCGACACTTCAAACTTTTTCCGTCCAGCACAAGCGTGAACGCGCTCCCCTCCGGCGAAGTTGAAATGTCTTTCGCGTAGGCAAACGAGCCGTCCTCGCCCACAAGATATTTCTTGCGCTCAAAACGGTCAAAAAGTTTCTTGCTGGACTTGCTCTTTCCGCTGAACACCACAAGATCTTTTGCGCCCTCGCAAAGTTCAAACTTAGTGTTCTCCAAATTTTCCAAGCTTCCAAACGTTTCAAGGTGGCAATTCCCAATCGGCGTGATGATTCCAAAGTCCACGCCCACAAGGTTTGCAAGTTTTTCAATGTCGCCCACGCGGCGTGCGCCAAACTCGACGACAAAAAAGTCGTCAGTCTCTTTCAAATCTTCCAAAATCGTTTTGCAGACCCCCATCGGCGTGTTGAAACTTTTTGGCGTGGCACAAACGTCAAACTCTTCGCGAAGGAGTTGAAAAAGAATGTTCTTTGTGGACGTCTTGCCATAACTTCCCGTGATGGCGATGGTCTTGCAAGAACATTTTGAAAGTTTTTTCTTCGCCTTTTTCACGAAATTTTGCTTGATCAAATTCTCGATTGGCAATGTGCACAAAAAAGCAAGCGTCACCCAAATCGGCGAAAAAATGAAAATCAAAATGGTCAGCGCAAAATTGACCCAAAAATTTGGAATAAGCCCAAAAAAGAGCAAAAAAACGCAGAAATCAAGCAAAAATATGCAAAAAAACAGCCTTTTTATGCGATTTGTGAAAACAAGCGGTGTCTTTCGCCCGAATGAAAAATCAAATTTTTTCACTTTTTGAAAATAATTGGCCAGCCGATAGTTTTCAAGTTGAAAAGTCTTGACAAATATGTAAGAAAGCCCAGAAAGTGCAATCGCCACCAAAAGCGCATATAAAGCAAACATTTTTCACCCCTTTTTCAATTTTTTTTGCAAAAATGCTGCATTTTTGCCGTTTTTTGTTTAATTGATTATAATTTTGTTCCTTTTTTGCCCTTTTTCATCTCATAATATTTCAATCAAGCAACTCAGGGCCAGGCGTCAAAAATCTTTCAAGTTCGACCAAGAATTCCAACCTTTTGTCCAAAAAGCTAAAGTGTCCGGCATTTTCCAAAATGACAAGTTCGCTTCCCTTGATTTTTTTGTGCAGTTTTTTTGCCATATAAATTGGCGTTTCGCTGTCATTTTCGCCAAAAACAATCAGCGTTTTCGCTTTTATGAACGGCAAAAAGTCGTCAAGATATGTGCCTACAACGCTGCTGAAAATTCTTTTCATGTTTGGGCTCAAAGCGCGATAATCCGGGCTTTCATATTTTGTTGTGTCCTTTCCCAGCCATTTTTTGATTTTAAACATGATTTTTCTCGCGCGAAATTTGAGACTTCGGCGCGGTTTCAAGCCCGCGCTGTCCACAAGCACCACTTTTTGAGTTTCCTCCTTGCATAAAACGGCCAAAATGATGGCAATTCTTCCGCCAAACGAGTGCCCGATGAGGTTGAATTTTTTGATGCCCAAGTGCGCACAAATTGACATGACCATGTTGGCATAAGTGAACACCGTCCAATCACCGATGTCTTTGCTGCTGCGCCCAAAAGGCGGAAAATCGATGAAAAGCGAACTTTGATTTTTCAAAAATTTGTGACAAAAAATCAGCATTTTGTGGTCGCAACCCCACCCGTGAAGATAGACATTGACAACCTCGCTTTTCTTGTCAAAGAACCTATAAAAAACTTCCGCGTCCCGAAATTTTTTGGTCATATTTTCATTTTATGTGAGAATTGATTTTATGTGAGGTCAAAAGCTTTGCGGCTCAACAAATTTTTCGTGCTCCAAAATTTGCGGAAGGTCTCCCGCGCCAACAAAAAGCAGCACTGTGTCCCTCGAAAATCCCGCCAAAAATTGCTCCAAATCAGCAAAATTGTCAAAATAATGGGCGTTTTTGCCACTTTTTTGCAAAATGTCCGCAAGTTCTTTTGCGCTCATGCCGTCACTTTCGCTTTCGCGCGCAGAATAGGTCTTGAAAAAAGTTGGATATTCCAAATCGCCAAAAACTTCCAAAAACTGCGGCAAAAGTGTCTTTGTGCGCGAAAAGGTGTGCGGCTGAAAAATCGTCACAAGTGTGCGATTTTTGAAAATCTTTTGTGCTGAGGCAATCGCCTTGGAAATTTCGGTCGGGTGATGCGCATAGTCGCAAATCACGTTGTCAAAGCGTGCACATTTTTTCCTTTCAAAACGCGTGCCGACGCCCTTGAAATTCTCCAATCCCTCTTTGATGAAACAGTCGCCAATTCCAAGCTTTTTTGCAACAAGATAGGCATATATGCAGTTTTGCGTGTTCACTTCTTCGCATATGTGAAGATGCAAATTCATAAGCTTTTCTTTCCCACGCCAAAGCGAGAACATCAGCCCGCCCGCGCGGTCGTGACAGACATTTTTTGCACGAATTCCGCCAAAATCTTCCACACAAAAAGCCGAATTCTCATGAAATTTTTGAAAAGATTTTTTCTCGTTTTCAAAACTGCCAAAAAAGTCCAAATGCTCCGGCTCAACATTGGTGATGACCGAAACATATGGCCTCAAAAACAAAAAATTGTTGTGATATTCGCACGCCTCCGTCACAAAAAACTCCTGCTCGCCCAGTGCAAAGTTCAGCCCGTCATCAATCTTGTATCCGCCCAAATGAAGAGTAGGTTCTTTTCCCGCCACGCGCAAAATGTTGAAAATCATTGCAGTTGTTGTTGTCTTTCCATGCGAGCCGGCCACAGCAATCACTTTCTCAAAATTTTCACTGATTTTTCCAAGCATCTCTCCACGCGAAATCACTTTTTTGCCCAGTTTTTGAGCCAAAATCATATGAAAATCGTCATCCTTTATGGCAGAAGAGCGCACGACCAAATCACAATCAATCAGCCTTTCCAGTCCCAAAAAGTCACTTTTTTTCGTCAAATTTTCATGAAAAGCTGTCTCTCTTTTTTTGACACCGATCCCGTTTTCAAATGGCAAATCGACGTCAATGCCGTTTTCTCGCAAAATCTCCACACCGCGCCCAAAAGTCTCGTCCCAGCCGCTGATTTCATGCCCCAGTCCTTTCAGCATCACCGCAAGTGCCGACATCGACACTCCGCCAATTCCCAACATGTAAATTTTCATCTTTTGCTCCATTTTTCAGTTATCATTTATGCCTAAACAAAATTTGATGTGAAATAACAATTAAAAGTGTTGAAAAAATATAACAATCAAAATATTTTTCGAAACATTTTTCAAAAACTTTGAAATATGATTTAAAATGTTTTGAAAATTTTTGAAATGGTGATATACTTATCATGACCGATAAGGTTAGACTATTAAAAGGAAGGTATAAAAACTTGAATATTACGGACATTAGAGTGAGAATTGTAAACAACAGCAATGACAAACTCAAAGCAGTGGCATCAATCACGATTGATGACGAACTTGTCGTTCACGACATCAAAATCATCAACGGAGAAAAAGGATATTTCCTTTCAATGCCAAGCAGAAAGACCAGCGAAGGAGAGTTCAAAGACATCGTTCACCCAATCAAAACCGAGGTGCGCGAACAACTCAAAGATCAGATTCTCAA
>CANQWP010000050.1 GCA_947627585.1 uncultured Clostridia bacterium | reverse complement strand
TCCAGAAATTCCGTCATCCGTGAACAGCATTTCTCCAAAAAATGACATCATTTTGCCGTCAGCACACGCACAAAGTGTGACATTTTTCAGCGAAACCCCTTGCAAAGACTTCACAAATTTGTCTTTCAGTTTGATTGGACAAAGTGCCGGCACGATCGGAACAATTTTGTGCCCAAACTTTTTGGCAATTTCATAGCCTTTGCCATCGCTGCCTGTGGCGTGATAGCTTTTTCCGCCCGTAGCCACAATCACGCGGTCGAAAGCTTCTTCGCCCCTTTCCGTTTTGACAAGAAAAGTTTCATTTGAACCCTTCACGTCCAAGACCTCTTCACCAAGCCTGAACTTCACATTTTTGCAGTGCACTTTTTGCAAGATCTTGATGACGTCGCTGGATTTGTCACTTTGCGGAAAAACTCTGTTCCCCCTCTCGACTTTTGTCACCAGCCCAAGCCGCTCAAAAAAATCGACTGTGTCTTGGCTGGAAAAGTTATAGATCGCGCTCCTCAAAAACTTCTCGCCACGCACAACATTCTTCAAAAACTCGTCCGGGGCGCAAAGATTTGTGAGATTGCAGCGGCCTTTTCCGGTGATGTAAAGTTTTTTGCCCACTTTTTCGTTTTTGTCAAACACAAACACGTCATATCCTTTTTCCGCCAAAAAGCCAGCTACAAAAAGTCCTGACGCACCCGCGCCAATCACCGCAATTTTAAGTTTTTCATCTTTTTTTTCAGCCATGTTCACCCTTTTGAAATTTCAAAGCGTTTTCTCGAATTTTCACTTCTCTCCCATGAAAAAAGCAATTTCTTCCGCGCTCATCGGCTTTGTTTTGCCGCGTGAAAGGCCGCCAAGCAAAACATTTCCAATTCTCACCCTTTTCAAAAGCACAATCGTCCGTCCAATGCAGTCAAACATTCTTCTCACTTGGTGATTTTGCCCCTCGTCAATAATGACAGAAAGTTTGGTGTTTTTGCCGTCAAAACTCAAAAATTTGACCTTCGCTTTCGGCATTCTCACGCCGTTTTCCACAACTCCGTTTCGCAGGACCGCAAGTTCGCTTTCTTTCATTTCACCTTCCACTGTGACGTGATATTCTTTCTCAAAATGAAAGCGCGGGTGCGTGACAAGATTGGCAAAATTCCCGTCATTTGTGAGAAAAATTAGCCCTTCGGTGTTATAGTCCAATCGCCCAACATTCACAAGGCGCGCCTCGCAATCAATCAAATCAAAAATCGTCTTTCTGCCTTTTTCGTCCTTCGCCGAGCAAACATATCCCTTCGGCTTGTTCAATTTGAGATAGACAAACTCTTCCGGCAGTTTCACTCTCACGCCGTCCACGGCGACAACGTCCTTTTTCTCGTTGATTTCCACGCCAAGTTCACTTCTCACGCGCCCGCCCACGCAAACGCGTCCGCTTGCAATGATTTCGTCACATTTTCTCCTTGACGCCACGCCACAGGCACTCAAAAATTTGTTCAATCTCATACAAAAAATCCTTCTTGAAATTTCGCCAAAAAGTTCGCAAATTTCGCAAAGGATTTTCAAAAGTCAAAAATTTTTCGGTCTAGTCAACTTCTGGGCTCACTTCCCAATTTCCGAAAAAATCCTTCATTCTTTGCAAAACAGACTTTGGCTTGATTTCTTCTATTGTAAAGATTTTTTCAGAGAAAAGCAAGTCATTATCCAAAAATATTTCCACTTTTCCAACTTCTTCGCCTTTTTTTGTCGGCGCAGAAAGACTTTCAGGCAAAGTGTAGACAAATTTCAATCTTTCCACCTCTTTTTCTGTAAGAGGATAAACAAAATGCTCGGCTGTGCCAATTTTTGCGCTTGAAGTGCGCCCGTCAAGGACTTTGACGTCGCGATCAAAATCATACATTTCGGTCAAATCATAGAGTTTGAATTTCTCGGCGCAAGTTTGCAAAATTTCGGCGCTTTCCGGAAACATCGGTCCGCAGTTCAAGACCACGCAAACAATTCGAATGCCATTTTTTTCGACTGCAGAAACAAGACAACGCCCGGCGTCGTCGGTGAAGCCGGTTTTCACGCCAATGCACCCGTCAAGCGTGTGCAAAAGTTTGTTTTTGTTTCGAAGATATTTGATTTCGCCGCTGTAGTTTCCATTGACGATTTTTGTGTTTTTAGTGCCGACAATTTCGCGAAAAACGTCGTTTTCAAGCGCATATGCCGTGATGCACGCAAGGTCATATGCGGTGGTGTAGTGCCCGTCCGCGTCAAGTCCGTGCGTGTTTGCAAAATGTGTGCTTTTGACGCCAATTTTGCGCGCAAGGTCATTCATCATGGTCACGAATTCGCTTGTCGAGCCGGCCACGTGTTCGGCAATAGCGACCGAGGCATCGTTTCCCGAAACAAGCATCAGCCCAAGCAAAAGTTCCCGCGTGGAAAAGACGTCCCCTTTTCGAAGATATAGTGACGTGCCCGGAACGCCAACCGCTTTTGGCGAAATTTCAAATTTTTCGTCCAAATCTTTGCAATTTTCAATCGCCGTGATGGCCGTCATGATTTTTGTCGTGCTTGCCATTGGAAGTTTTGCGTTTTCGTTGTGCGCAAAAAGTTTTCTTTTTGTTGTTGTCTCAATGACGGCGCTCGCTTTTGCCGAACAAGAAAGGTCAATTGCGTTTGCAGTCAAAAGTCGATTTTGAAAGATGCCAAAAATGCCCAAAAAGACAAATCCTGCACAAAGCAAAACAACGCCCGCGCAAAACAACGCGTGCCAAACCATTTTGTCACTCTTCGTCATCTTCCGCCTCGTCAAAATGAAGAACTTTTGAGAATTTCAGATCGTCTTCATTCTTTTTGTCTTTTCTTTCTTGCTTTTCCAATTTCTTCTCTTGTTTCTTGAGTTTTTTCTCCTCTTTTTTCAATTCTTTTTGTTGCTTTTTTGCTTGCTTTTCGGCCAAAACTTCTTCGGCATGACCAGCCATGTCCTCTTCGCTGACTTGCTCGCAGTCACAATCTTGAGCGCAGTCACAAGAGTCCTCTTGCGCTTTTTTCTCCATTTTTGCGAGGAGCGAATTGAACATGTTGAGCACAGTTTGATAAAGCGACTTGTTTTCCACATTCACAAAATCGACATCGCCACTTTCGCGCAAAATAAGAAAGCCGACCGGCGAAACACTCATGCCGCCGCTTGAGCCGCCACTCATTGGAAAATGATTTGCCACGCGTCTTGCGGAAAGGTCAGCATATTCTCCGCCGCCGACCACAAAGCCGACCGTAACTTTTGAAATTGGAATGATTGTGTCGCCGCACGGCGTCACAATTTGGTCACCGACAATGGTGCTGCTGTCCACAATTGTTTTAAGTTTTTCCATTGCGCTTGAAATCAAATCATTGATTGATGTCGAGTCTCCATATATTCTCATTTTCCCCTCCAAATCTTTGCATACTACACTACATGTTGTGTATTATGTTTCATACTACGCTTGATGTTGTGCTTTTTGATGAGCGAAACATTCACAAAACAGGTCGAAGACGTTTCTACCGTTTTGCATTTCTCGCCCTTCTTCTTGTTAGAATAACCGAAAGAATGAAAGAATATGCAACATCAAAAAAAGAAATTGATGCCGCTGCCCGCCCGGCAACTTCGCACTGCGTCTTGTTGTATGAAACGGTGTCATACACACAAAAAGATGCTGTCGGCTTGTGACTTTTCAGCGTCAAGAAAACTTGCGTCAACGCCAAATTCAAAAAGCCGCACAAAAGCGCGCTTGAAAAGGCGTCGCCCGTGCCAATGTTGTAAAACACATAGATTTTTTTCAGCCTCAATTTGTCCTTGATTTGTCTTGAAAATTCTTCCACAAGCGCAAACTGCTGGCTGGAGAATTCAAGCTCTTGACGCTTTGTTTCTTTTTCGTTTTGAAGTTCGATATATTTTCCATGGAATGAAAAAATGAAATAGAGCACCTTGAAGCGAAACAAAAACAGCGCCACCACTCCGCGATTGAAAAGCGGATTGAAAGAGACCCGCACTTCCGCAAAAATTGGAAACACCAAAAGCAAAATCACAAACGCCGGAATGAGATAATAAAGCGAAATCATGCTTTTATGTTGTTTCAAAAATTCAAAATCATGTAAAAGCCATGTTTGGCAAGAGCGTAAAAAAAGAAAAGCCTGAACTGTCAGGCTTTGTGTTCTTTTCCATAACGTTTGAGCATCTTTTTGATGTTTTTGTTCACTGAGCAATAGTCAACTTCATCTTTCTGCCCATATTTTGCCTCATTTTTCAGCATTTCTTCGGCAAGTTTCTGTGTCGTGTAAGGACGTCTTATTCTTTCAATGTTTTTCAAAAGTTCTTGTCTTTTTTCTGGCTCTTGCGCAAGCTCTTTGACGATGGCCATCAGCTGCTTTTTGTTTCCATATTGCCTTGCAGCATTCTCTTTCAAAAGCATCTCAACATTCACGCGTTCTTGCTCTGGCAATTTTTTACAACACACCATTGGAAGCTTTTTGTTGAGGGCTTCGGTCACCGAAACTCCGCCCGCCTTTCCAACAATGATGTCCGAGGCGCTCATGATGACGTCAACGTTTCTTGCAAAGCCAAAATTGACAAGTTTGATGTTTTGCGGAACTTTCAGTTTGTCAATCTTTTTCTTTTCTTTTTCATTTTTTCCATTTGCGACAACGATTTGAAGAGGAATGTCCTTGATCTTGAAAAGCCCCTTCACAATTTTGTAGTTGCCGCTCCAAAAGCCGCCTCCAAACATGACAAAAATCGTGAAAATGTCATCTTGAAGCCCAAGTTCTTTCCTCGCGGCGCTTTTGTCCAACACTTGCGAAAATTTTTGATTTACAGTCAGCCCCCACGGCAAAATTTGTTCTTTTTTGAAGCCTCTGCCAATCATATAGTCTTCATATGTCTCGTTTGGCGTCAAAACATAATCAATTCCCGTTGCCGCCTCCCAAAATGGGCAAACAGCATAGTCAAACACAAACGAATATGTCTTTGCCGGCACAGGATAAAGTTTTCGCAAGTTTGAAATCATCACGCACGGCAAAAAATGCGAACAATAGATCACATCTGGCTGAAATTCGTTTATGCATCGCAAAAGTTTGTCATAAAACTTAAACAGCCCCGGCTGAACGGAAGATTTATAGAATTTTTCGGGGTCAGTTTTTTGCAAATGTCTGAAAAACCAACTGTAAATGGAATTAAGATGATTGCACACAAAAGCATATCCATCGGCTTGAATCCACTTGAACAATTTGCTGTCGCAAAATTCGTTCAAAAGGTCCACAACTTTGACTTCGGCGCCAAGTTTTTGACACTCTTCTTTAACAGCGTTAGCAGCGGAGTTGTGGCCGTTGCCCGCGGTGATTGTGAAAACCAACACTTTTTTCATGAAAAGAATGATATCAAATTTCAAAAAAAATGTAAAGAAATTTGATGATTTTATTATGAAAAAAAATGAAAGTGCGATAAAATAAAATCATTAGAAACAAAAAGGAGTCCCAAATGCCAAAAACAAAGGAAGGGCAAAACGCCGACAAAAACAAAAAGAGCGCTCAAAAAGCAGCGAAATCTTCAAAAAAGACAACAAAGGATGCGAAAGTTTGCTTTGACAACGAGCTTTATCTGAAACTTCAAAGCGAAAACATCAACAAACGCATCAAAAAGTTCCACAACAAGCTATATTTGGAGTTTGGCGGAAAGATTTTTGACGATTTGCACGCCGCGCGCGTTCTGCCGGGCTTTGACCCAAACATCAAAATCAAACTCCTGCAAAAAATGAAGGACAAGGCCGAAATCGTCTTTTGCATAAGTTCAAACGACATCGAAAAGAACAAAATTCGCGCCGATTTGGGCCTTTCTTATGCTGACGAAGTCTTGCGCCTTGTGGACAACATGCGTGCGCTTGGACTTTTTGTGTCAGCATTTGTCATCACCCTTTTCAAAGGCCAGCCTAGCGCCCAAAAATTTGGCAAAAAACTTGAACAGCGCGGCGAACGTGTGTATTTTCATCGCTACACAAAGGGCTATCCAAACGACGTCGAGACCATTGTGTCCGAAGAAGGATATGGCGCAAACCCATTCATCGAAACAACCCGCCCGCTTGTTGTTGTCACGGCGCCGGGCCCTTCAAGCGGAAAACTTGCGACGTGCCTCAGCCAACTTTA
>CANQWP010000049.1 GCA_947627585.1 uncultured Clostridia bacterium | reverse complement strand
CAGCGCCGGCTGCGCGGCCAAGTTGCCCGCCTTTCTTTGGTTCAAGTTCAATGTTGTGAACAAGTGAGCCAACAGGGATGTCTGAAAGTGGAAGGTTGTTTCCAACTCTGATTTCAACGCCGCTTCCGCTGTTCAAGATGTCTCCAACTTTCAAGCCAACTGGCGCGATGATGTATCTTTTTTCGCCATCTTTGTATGACAAAAGTGCGATGTAAGCGGTGCGGTTTGGGTCATATTCAATGGCCGTAACTTTTGCTGGAACGCCGTCTTTGTCACGTTTGAAGTCGATGATACGATATTTTTGTCTGTTTCCGCCGCCGTGATGACGAACGGTAAGTTTGCCCTGATTGTTTCTTCCGGCGTGTTTTTTCTTGACGTCAAGAAGAGATTTTTCTGGGGTCTTTTTTGTCAATTCTTCGGTGGAAAGTTTGGAATAAAATCTTCTGCCCGCCGAAGTTGGATTACTTTTTACGATTGCCATTTTGTCCTCCCACCTTTATGACAGGCTTTCAAAGAACGCGATTGGCTTTGACTTTTCGGTCAAGGTGACGATTGCTTTTTTATAGTCACTTGTGCGCCCCTCTGTTCTTCCCTGTCTTGTGTTTTGAGATTTTTTGTGCCCTTTCATCACAAGGGTGTTCACTTTTGCCACTTCAACACCAAACATTGTTTCAACTGCGCGTGCAATTTCAACTTTGTTTGCGCTTTTTGCAACAACAAAACTATAGATTTTGTTCGCAATGCCGCTGTATGATTTTTCAGTGAGAAGTGGACGAATGATGATTTCGCTTGCTTCCATTATTCTGCGCCCTCCTCTAAGAATTTGATTGCCTCTTGTGTGAGGACAACATTTTTGTGAGCAACAACTTCATAAGTGTTGAGAAGTTCCACATTGACAACATCAAGTCTTTCAATGTTGTTTGTTGCTTTCAAATTTGCGTCGCTGTTTGCTGCAGAAACCACCAAAACCGAGCCGTCAAACTTGAATGCATTCAAAAAGCTTTGAGCATCTTTTGTTTTTGCGCTTTCAATTTCAAACTTGTCCAAAACGGTGATTTGTTTGTCAGCAAGTTTTGCGGACAGCGCGCTCACAAGTGCGCCATATTTTTTGACCTTGTTGACTTTCTTTGAAAAGTCGCGTGGCTTTGGAGCAAAAACAACTCCGCCGCCCTTGTATTGTGGGCCTTTTGTGCTGCCCTGTCTTGCATGTCCTGTTCCTTTTTGTCTGTAAGGCTTTGCAGAATGTCCACGAACTTCGCTTCTTGTCAAAGTGCTTTTGTTGCCTTGACGTTGATTTGCGTTGTAAGCAACAACAACTTCGTGAATGAGCGGCTCGTTATATTCCACGCCGAAAACGGAATCTTTCAAAGTTTGAGTTCCCACTTCTTCGGCTTTCATGTTGTAAACTTTAACTCTTGCCATTTTCTTTCTCCTATTAAGCCTTCACTGACTGTCTGATCGTGAGGATTGCGCCTTTCGCACCAGGAACATTGCCTTTGATCAACAAGAGGTTTCTGTCTGCGTCGACTTTGACGATTTCCAAGTTTTGAATGGTCACTCTTTCGTTTCCATATTGTCCAGGCATGTGTTTGTTTTTGAACACGCGCGATGGAGAAGAGTTTGCACTCATTGAGCCCACTTCTCTGTGGACAGGTCCAGTTCCGTGTGACATCTTAAGACGATGTTGATTCCATCTTTTGATAACGCCGGAAAATCCGTGACCTTTTGTGATGCCAATGACATCAACTTTGTCTTTTGCCGAAAAGGTGTCGGCTTTGACAACAGCGCCAAGTTCAAGTTCGCCGTCAAGAGCAAGTTCTTTCAAAACTTTGCAAGGCTCAACTTTCGCTTTGTCAAAAACGCCTTTTTGTGGCTTTGTGACATTTTTCTTTTGAGGTCCAAAAGCGCAGACATAAGTGTCATAGCCATCAACCTCTTTTGTTTTTCTTTGAACAACTGTCATTGGGCCAGCCTCAACAACAGTCACTGGAATGACCAAACCGTCTTCGGTGAAGACTTGTGTCATGCCAAGTTTCTTTCCCAAAATTGCTTTCACTTGTCTTTACCTCCTTACAGTTTGATGCTAATCTCAACGCCGGCAGGAAGTTCAAGTTTCATAAGAGCATCAACAGCCTTTGCGTTTGGATTATAGATATCAATAAGTCTTTTGTGGGTTTTGCTTTCAAATTGTTCTCGCGAATCTTTGTCTTTGTGTGGAGAACGGATCACAGTCACCACTTCTCTGTCAGTTGGAAGTGGAATTGGCCCAGAAACCTTTGCACCATTTTTTGCGGCAGTGTCAATGATTCTTTTGCATGCCTCGTCAATCAGTGTGTGTTCATAGGCTTTAAGTTTAATTCTCATTTTTTGATTTGCCATTTTTTCTTTTTTTACCTCCATGTAATGTTGCTCACCAAAAGCGTTGCATTTTTTTGCCGGCCGCGCTGACGTGTCGATCTTGCTCCCACAAACAATTTTGCACTGTCGAACACGATGCCGTGTGTGTCATGCTGTTTGACTTAAAAAAATGTCACTTTGGTCGCTTCAAGTCGTTGCTTGAAACTTGGTCCACGCAAATTATCTTCTCACCGCTTGAATAGGTGTAAGCAACCTTGCGTTTCGCACCCAAACCCTTGCAAGCGCACTGCGCCCACAATTGACAGCATGCTTATTATATCACACACTGCTTTGCTTGTCAACAGTTTTTCAAAAGTTTTTCAAAAAAGATTTGCCGCCCACGCGTGCCCGCGCGCACATGCACGTCCGCATGCATATATAAAAGGAAGAAGAAAATCAACGGCCAAAAAACAAACGCCAAAAAATCAAAACAAATCAAATGAAATAAATATGAAAATATTTGACACCAAAACTTAAAAAAGGAAAAAACTGAAAAAATCATAAAAATTTTGCAAAATTTATTGACAAAATAATTCTGTTTTGCTAAAATATGGCAGTATCTTGTTTCGGCAAGGTGAAATATTCCGGAGTAGCTCAGCGGTGGAGCAGGTGGCTGTTAACCACAAGGTCGGAGGTTCGAACCCTCTCTCCGGAGCCAAAAAACGCGCAAAAATGCGCGTTTTTTGTTCCTTTGTCTTTTTTTGCATTGTGGTTGCATCGCCTTGCGACGCGCTTGCTTTGCAAGCAACAGCCACCGGTGGCTGAACGCGAAAGCGTAACGGAGCGAAGCGGAGGAATAAACCACAAGGTCGTAGCTGCGAGCGAGGCGCGAGGGAAGAGTGCTTGTTTGATTGCGTCGCAATCAAAAGCGAACCCTCTCTCCGGAGCCAAAAATCGCGCAAAAATGCGCGTTTTTTGTTGTTTTTTTATTTAAAGCAAAAAAAAGAGGTATGCGTTTACATATCTCTTTTTGATCAAATATTCTCCGCCAAAAACATGGCTTTAAATTTTTCGTTTCTTTCAAAAAGCTCGTCAAAAGTCCCCTCGTCCACAATTACGCCGCCGTCAAGGAAGAAAATGTGGTCGACGTTTTTGATGGTAGAAAGACGGTGCGCCACAATGATGATTGTGCTTTTGCCCTTCAATCCGTCAATGCTCTTTTTCACTTCTTCTTGCGCGAAATTGTCCAAACTTGATGTGCTTTCGTCAAAGATGATAATGTTTGAATTTCGAAGAAGCGCACGCGCAATTGCAAGCCTTTGCTTTTGCCCTCCAGAGAGTTTGATGCCGCTTTCGCCAACTTTTGTGTCAAGTTTCTTCGGCAAACTTTCGATAAATTCGTCCAAACTTGCCTTTTTGATGCTGTCCCAAATTTCTTCGTCAGTCGCGTCAGCCTTTGCAAGAAGCAAATTCTCTTTGACGGTCATGTCAAATATGTATGGAAATTGATTGACAAGCGAAATTGTGGAGCGCAGCGTCTCTTTGTTCAACTCCTTGATGTCCACGCCGTCAATCAAAACCTGACCACTGTCCGCCTCATACATTTTGCTCATCAAATTCAAAATAGTCGATTTTCCGCTGCCCGATTTTCCAACAAATGCCACTGTTGTGTTTGGCTGAATTTTGAAAGAAAGTTTGTCAAAAATTTGATTCTCGCTAACAAGTTTAATTTCTTTTTTGTGCATTTTTGCCGCTTTTTTGCGGGTTTTTTGCAATTTTTTATTTTTATGAGAAGAATTGTTCTGCGTTTCGTCGCTCACATTTTCGTCAAGTTTCGCAGCCGGATCCGGATATTCATATTCTTTGAAAGTGAAGGAGACGTCCTTGAATTCCACCGCTCCAACAACGTTTTTGATTCCCTTCTCACCAAATCTTTCAGTCACAAACTCTTCTTCGTCAAAGAGCGAGAACATGCGCTTGTGGCAAACTTTCACGTCCACAATGCAGTTGGTGATGTTCCCCACGCCCACAATCATTGACCAGAGCGAATTTCGATTGGAATAGATGATCATGAATGTCGCGAGCGTCAAAAGCCCAAGATCCATCAAATAGATTCCAAAAAGCAACACCAGCAATGTTCCAACGCCGATTATGAAGTTTCTTGACGACCAAAAACAGAGGTCTGTTGTGTCCATCTTGAAACGCGCACTGCGATAATCCTCATAGTTTGTTTTTGAGACTTCGGAAAGTTTTTGTTCAAGCCCCAAGGACTTGATGTCCTTCTCGCTTCTCACAATTTCTGTTGTGAGCGAATATATTTTGTCATTCTTTCTTCGAACAATAAATCTGTTTTTGCGGCGAACTTTGACGCGATAATATTCCAAAACAAAGCCAATGATCACAATAACCACCAAAAGCAGCGAAACCCAATGGTTGAGTGTTGTTATGTAAATCAGCATCACGGCGGAAGTGATCATGTCAATCAGCACATCGATGATGGACGAAAGACTGTCAATGATTCTCGCCGGGTCATCAACAATTCGTTGCACAAACGTGCCCGTGTCGTGGTCGTTGTATGTTTTTGAGTTAAGTTTGAACGCTTGTTTTGCAAGGTCAAGATTGAGTTCTGACATGATTTTGTTGGAATATTTGAAATATATCCAAGAAGATGCAAACCAACAGCCACGTTGGAACACGCTTATTGAAATTGCAATCGCTCCAACAATCAGCGCCTTTTGGAAGTCTGGCGGAATGGTGACGGTGGCACTGACAATTTGTGGTGTGATCAAAACAATCAACCTTGCAAGCAAAATTGTGAAGAAAATGTCGCAAACGCCGGCAAGAATCGTCAAAAGAATATACAAACCGATCCAAAGTTTATATTTTTTCAAATATTGGCCTATATTTGGTTTTTTTTGAACATTTTTCTTCATTTTTGCTTGTTTTTCTTCTTCCTTTTTCAATTTTCTGATATTTTTAGCGCTTTTTTCGCCATTTTTTGAATTTTTCATATTTTTCTTTTCGATATTTTTCATAAAAAAACCTCCGCACAAAATTTTTCAGCGAAGGTCACTTGTTTTTCTCCCCACAAAAAAGAGAGCGACAAAATTTCAGGCGCGCCTTCGCACATAAAACTCTTCAACTTTTTCAACAATTACCATGTGCGTTGCACCTCCTTTTGTTGCATTCTTTATCAATATATCAAAATTCAAAAGCGTTTGTCAATAGATTTTTGAAAAAAATAATTTAAAAGAAAAAAAAACACCTCGCCAGCCGCGAACGCCCTCGCGCCTTGACTGATGATGCGTCAGCATCACTCCCGCCGCGCACTCTTATTCTTCCGGGCGGGCTTTCTCGGGCCGACGGCACGGGATAGTGCGGCAGCACTGCAATCTGAAAGATTGCAAAATGGAACACTGCTTTAGGTTAACAAAAAAGCATCCTCATGCGGATGCTTTGATGGTTAACCAGCAGTGTTCTATTTTCCCGGGCCGTCGCCAGCCAAGTATTTTCGACGATGAGAAGCTTAACTTCTGTGTTCGGGATGGGAACAGGTGGACCTTCTCTCTATCGCCACTGGTTATGGTATAATCACAACTTTCGTTGAAATTATCAAGTATAATTGAATATTGCTCCAAAAAGAAAGGAGGATAGGATAACAGAGCAATATTCAATCAGAGAAACAAGTTCTCTGACGACTACATATTTTTGGAAGAAGAAAGCCTTAATGCTTTAAATCCGTGATTAAGCCCTCGACCTATTAGTATCGCTCAGCTGAACACATTGCTGTGCTTACACATGCGACC
>CANQWP010000048.1 GCA_947627585.1 uncultured Clostridia bacterium | reverse complement strand
TCAGCGGAACGTGGTCATCAACGACAAGTTTGCAAATATATTTGATCATGACATAGGTCTTTCCGCTTCCTGCCGACGCGCTGACAAGCAGGTTTTTCTTTTTGTTTTCAAGCACCTGATCTTGCTCTTCAAGAGTTTTTTCAGTCTTGGCCATCTTCCGCCTCCTTTTCTTTGGATTTTCGTTCTTTCAAAGTTGTTCGTTTCCCGTCCAATTTGCTGTGGCGGCAAATGGAAAAATATGGGCACATTTGGCAAGCGTCCCCAAAAGGTTTTTCTGCCACAAGCCCGCTTTTGAGCTCTTTGACTGCCTGTTTTGAAATGTCCAAAGCATATGCTGTGAGATTGTTGAAAGATTTTTCTGTGTCGCCGCCCTTGAAGTGAAATTCGTCCTTTTTTGCGGTCTTTTTCAGGCTCATGCCCAAAATTGCGCTTTTTGCGGCCGGATCCGAAAGGTTGTCGTCCATTTCCAAAACGACATCTTCGTCTTCAAGCGTGATGCCCTTGAAAAGTTTGCCTTGCGAGCCGTTTTTGGAATATTTTGTTTGACAATCGAAATAATAAACGCCGGCGCAATCCAAGCCAAGAGCCTCTTTGATTGCCAAGGAATAAAGAAACAGTTGCAATTTCTTTCCATAGAAAAGTTCGGTCCTCACTGTCCCCGTTTGCCCGGTCTTATAGTCCAAAATGCGAAAACGATTTCCACAAAAGTCAACTCTATCCACAAAGCCTTTCAAAAAGACGTCGTCGTCAAGTGGATATAAAATTTCTTTTTCAAGAAAGTCAGTTTTCGGGCGAAATTGGCTGTGTTTTTGCTCAAAAGCGACATTTGTCAAAATGAGTTTGCTTTCGCTTTTCAAATATTTGACAAAAAAGTTTTGTTTAAGGATCTTCTCGGAATAATATTTTTTTGCAATTTCGTCAAAATTGTCTTCGAGGAATTTTTCAAGGTCATCTTTTGATATGTTTTTCACATCATTTTCTGCCACAAAACGTCTCAAAAGTTCATGTTGAAAGTTCCCAAAGTTTGCTTTTGTTGGCAAAATGTTTTTCTTTTCGGTCAATTTCATGCCATATCTGAGAAAATGCTTGAAAGGGCAGTCGAAAAAGCATTCAAGCTCTGAGGCCGAAATGGTTTTTTTATATGGAAAATGATGATTCTGCAAAAATTCCGCTTTTTTCTCTTCCGGCAGCACGTCTTTGATTGATTTTTCCAGCAAAAGTTCAAGTCGTTTTGGAATTTTCCCCTTCAATTTCGTGTAGGTCGGCATCAAGTTCTCGCGAAAGCCGATTTCAAACAAAAGCCTTTCAAGTTCTTCTTCCTCCGAAAAGACCGGAAGCCCAAAAGTCTCAAAGGCCTGCACGCGAATTGTGTTTTTGTCGCCAAAAAGCGTGGACAAATCGTTGACAAAATCGGCCGGCTCTTGATGCGCCCCGCCGTCATTCATTGTTGAACCGACAATGAGTGTGTTTTTTGCGTGTTGCAAAAGTTCAAAAAATTTCAGCCTTTTTCGGCGATTTAAAACACGAATCTCAGGCTCAAGCGCAAAGTTCAAGCGCAGTTTTTTTATGTCGCCATCGTCAATGATTCCGTCATCGGCCTGGAACGCTGGCATTGCGCCCGCATTTGCTCCAAGAACAAAAAGCGTGTCCACATCGGCAAAATAACTTTCCGTGGCCAGCCCGACATAAACGGCGTCTATGTATGTTGGAATTGTCTCAACCTTGACGCTTCTCAGTGAAAAGACAAAAAGCGTTTCAAAAGAAGCAAGGTCAAGTTTCAAATCACCGCCCAAATTCGAGAGTTTTTCAAGCACAGCACAAATCAATTCCCAAGACTGCGCGTTTTCGCTGTGGCTTTTGAAATAGTTTTCATCTTCAATACTTTTCAAAAAGTTTTCAAATTCCGGCTTTATGATTTCCAGAATTTGTTTGATTTGTTTTGCAAAATCTTTCAAAAATTTGGCGTTTTTGAGCTGATTTATTGCAAAAACAATTTTTTCATATTTTGGAAAAGCCTGGACAAATTCTTGTCCGTTGTCAATTTGTTGATTTTGAACTTCGCTCAAAACGGCCTCATCTCTTCCTAACAAAAATGAGGTTGCAAAGAATTCAAAATCTTGCAAAACAAAGTCTCTTTTCGAAATCTCCAAAATTTTTTGCAAGAATTGCCCCAAAACAGTTTCGCTCAAAGGCTGAGCATCGTCACAATAGGCCACAATGCCATATTTTGCAAAGTTTTGCTTGATGTTTTTGAAATGTTTTTCATCAGCGACTGCAATGGCAAAATCTTTGAAGCGTTTCCCATTTGCGACTTGCCTTTTTATCATTTTTGCAACAAATTCCGTTTCTTCTTGCCTGTTTTTTGAAATTATGTTGAAAAAGAAATCGCTCTCTTTGCCTTGTTTGACATCAAGCCCAAACAAATTTTCTGCAATTTCGCGCTGAATCTTTCCCAAAGTGTTGAAATTTTCCTCAACGGGCACAACAACGTCATATTTTTTTGCAAATTCAACGATCTTTTTTCTAATGTCATCTTCATAAATAAAGGCATTTTTTTGCGTCTTCTTTGGCCGAGCCATGCCGATGTAGGTCGCATTCACCTTGCTTGCAAGACTGACAATAAAATTTCCAATTTCTGCAGAAAAACTGTCAAAATTGATGAAATATAGCCTGATTTTTGACAAATTCTCCAAGTTTTCTGTGTTTTTCAAGAAAAAATCCAAAAAACGCGAAAGGTCAAGTTTTTCGCCCAAAATTGCCTCATATTTTTCATAAATCAGCTTCAAATCGTGCATTTTTTTGTCAAGATTTTCATCTCCGGTGGCTTTGATGTCCTTCGGCAAAATTCGGCAAGCCTTAAACTGCTTCAAAACTTTCAAAATTTGTTGGCAAAATTCCACGCCGCTGCTTTTGAAATATTCAAACTCTTCCTTGGACTCTTCCACAGCCTTGTAGGTGCAAAAAACTTCTTCAAGATTCGAAACTCGCGAAAAAGTAATGTTTGCGTCCTGCAAAATTTTGCTCGCGAGGCGCGAAATTCCAACAACTTGAATGTTGAAAGTAGATTTTATTTGAAGTGTGTCAAAAATCAAGCTTTCCGCTTGCATAGAAAAAGCGTCCGGCACCACAACAAGATTTTGAAATTCCGTGTCGCCGGGCACAATTTGCTTTAATGTCAGTTTTGCGGCTTCATATGAAGTTTGCGCAGAAAAAAGCTTGATTTCCATGACAAAATGATATCACAAATCACCTGTCAAAATCAATCTCTTTTCATGTTTTGCAAGCTTGATTTTGCTTTGACCGAAATTGGCGGCTTGGCCAAATGCTTTTCGAGCGCCAACTTTTTGTCAAGGTGCGCGTTTTCTTGCACTTTTGATAAAAGAGCCAAATTTTCTGTCTTAATTCTTTCAAATTCTTGCTTGAGATTTTTGAGTTCGCTTTCTTTTTTGTTTAAAACATTTTTCAGTTCACTGAAATTCTCGGCAGTTTCTTCTTGCGCCGATTTTTTGATCAATTTCACAAGCCCAAGAAACAGACTGTTGATGTCGGCATCCGAAAGCGAATATGGCATTTTGAAAGGAATGATTTTTGAATCTTTTGCCTTTTCTTTCAAAACTTTGATTTGCAAAGGGCTTTTTTTTGCTTTGCCGCTGCCCTTTTTTGAAAAATTGTTGGAATTTTGATTGTTTTCAATTTTTCTTTTCATGTTTTGATATTTGTTTTGATATCTTGTCATCAGCGCCAAGTCGCCGCCGCTCAACTTGAGGCATGCGCTGCGCACAGAAAAACCGTTTGATGTCAATCGGTCAATTTCGTCAAAAAGTTCCCCCTCTTGCATTTTGTCAAAGTTTTTGAAATGAGATTTTTGATGCTTTGTGATGTCAATTCGAAGTCTTGCCGCGCGTACTTTGTCCGCGGCGAGATTGTCAACTTCATGATAATAATAATTTCTCACGCTGTTTGGCTTTCTTGAAAACTTTTTTGCATGGCTCTCAAATGCCCGAACAAGCGAAAAATTCTGTTTCTTGCAATTTTCAACGCCATCAAATAGCGCTTTCACTTCAACATCGTTCCAAATTTTCATATCTTTTTCTCCTATGCGGAGATTTTTGCCAAAAAGCGGCGTTTTACACATGTTTTTGCAGTTTTTTATGTCATTTTTTGTCATGACACAAATCAAAATTGAAATGTCGCAAAAATCTTTGAAATGTATATAAAAAAGAAAAAGGGAATATATTTAAGTATGAAATTCCTCTTAAAATCGCCTTATCCTTGTTTGGTGAAAACAAACGACGCCGAATGTGAACTTGGGCAGAATGATTTGCTTGAAATTGAAGACGAGAAAACAGTTTTCATCTATCCTCAAAATTCAAACATAATTCCTTTTTATATCAATCTTTCCGCGCCAAAAGACTGCGAGAGATATTCTTTTTTTTCTCGCGGCGAGAAGAAATATGTCATTTTGGAAAACGAACCAAAATTTGAGACAAAATCCAAAGAAAAACTCAATTTCTCCGGAAAAAATGTGGAAATTTGTGTTGAAAATGGCAAAATCTCCTTTGAAACGCAAAACAGAAAAATTCAGTGCGCTTGTGAAAGCGCGGGCAAAGATTTCTCATGTTTCAAGATCCAAAATTTTGCTTGCGTTCAGTTTGAAAATGAACTTTTTGTGTTTTCGATGAAAGAAAACAAAGTTTTTCATTTTGTTGGAGAAATTGAGATTGACGGCAATCAAATTTCGGTCACAAAAAAGTTTTTTGACAGCGATTCGCGCGAAAAAAAGAGCGTTTTTCAAATCAAGGAGGACATTGAATTGGAAAGCGAAGAATTTGTCTCAAAAGCAACGAGCCAAGCCGAAAAAACACACGACCTTGCGCCTTTCAAGTTTATGGAAAGCATTAAGGCAAAGGACTATGCCTTTGCAACAAGTTTTTTGAGCGAAAAACTGAAAAATCAGATCGACATTTCACAAATTCAGCAATTTTTCGGCAATTTTTCGGCTTTTTTGCCAATTTCCACAACAGAATTTATCATAATTTGTGGCAAAAATAAAAATTTCGTGCAATTTTCTTTGCACGACTGTTTGATTGACGACATCTCAATTGATGCGCTGTGATTTTCTCTATGACAAGATTCCCATCAATTTCAGTCTTTCGTCAAAACGCGTCTCAAAATTTTTAACCAAAATTTTCAAAAGCAAAACTTCGCTGTCTTTTGCAAGTTTGACACTTGAAAGTTTGTCAAAATTTGTGTTTGACAAGATTTTCAGAGCGATATATGCGCTTTTTGGCATTTCTTCGCTCGAAAAACTTTTGCAAGCCATGCAAACAAGCCCGCCGCTGGAATAGTCCACAAAAATCCTCTCAAACGCTTTTGTCCCGCATGACGAACACTTGTCGCCATAAAGTGGCACGCCCAAAATCTCGAAAAGAGAGATGAAAAATTTGTCAAGGGCATAGACATTTTTCAAGTTTTCAAAACAAATCGCTTTCAGCGCCCTAAGAACCAGCATAAAGACCTGCGCGCGCTCAGTTTCGCTGGAAAATTTGAGTTTGTCCACAACTTCAAGCACGGCGCTTGCCTCAAAATATTGGTCAATGTTTTCGGCAATTTCGTGAAAACTCTCCAAGCACTCAAAACTTGTCACAATTTTGCCACTTTTTCCGTCTTCAAGCACAAATTCGCCAAAGCAAAATTGATTTTGTGCAAGTTTCATCTTGGCATTTGCCCCCTTCACACCCCTCAAAGTCACCCAAATTTTGCCCTTTTCAAGAGAAAAAAGAAGAACGCTCAAATCCTTCTCTTTTTTGTCACTTGACTTTAAAACAATTGCCTTGATTTTCTCTGCCATTTTTGTCTCTTTTGTGATTTTTTTCAATGCTCAACTTCTTTCGTGAGCGTGCGCCAAGTCTCTTTCGCGATTTCGAATTTCAACAAGCTCTTGGAAGGCATATGGATTTCCGCCACTTTCTTTGCAAAATTCCCAAACAAGTTCTTCTTCAATGTTGCTGAATCCGTCTTTGAATTTTCTCTCCATGAGCCTCTCCTTTCTTCATATTTTGTGAAAAAACGCGAAAAATATGTGTTTTTTGCTTGTTTTTGCGCAATTTGAGCGAATTTTCTGCCCTTGCATGCTTTTGCAATGCAAAAGAGTTCTTTCAATTTCATTTTAATATATGCAAAACAAAAAATCAAACAAATTTCAAAAAATTTTATGTAAATGTGCCAAAAAATTCTTGGCACACTTTTTGTGTTTTACAATCTTCTCAAAAACATG
>CANQWP010000047.1 GCA_947627585.1 uncultured Clostridia bacterium | reverse complement strand
AATGTTTTTAATTACAGTGTTCTTTTGCGCTTCTGTAAGAAGGCTTCTTCCTTTGGCATCTGTTTGACTAAGCAAATTCTCAAGGTTTGTTTTACCTGCATCATCCTTTGCGTTATATCCATTATAGACAACTTCGCCTTCTGTTGCATTGGCAACTGCAGCTTTGAACTGAGCGTCATCAAGCGTGCTTGTGTCTGTCCCTTCCGGCAAAGTGCGTTCATAAAGATGATCATCTTCTGTCACAATATAAACTTTGTTGCCTTCCACGAACCCGTTCTTCACAGTTCCGTCAACAACTCCCTCAAGGGTTGCTGCAAAGTCACGTGTTGCGTCGTAATCAACAACTGGAGGAGTGACAGTTTTCTCTTCAACATTTGTGAGTGTGATTGTGATTGCATCGCCAGCAAATGCTGTTTCAAAATCTTCTTGATATGTCAACTGGTCTTTTGTAAAGCCCTCAAATGCAAAGTCCATTTTTGTTTCTTCTGCATTTTCTGCGTGAGCATAAAGCACACTGCCGTCTGTCATCAAAGAGTCGATTTCATCAGCACTATATTGTTTTCCATTGAAATCAAAAGTTTCTCCTTTCAAAGCAACGTCGAACACAAATTGTTTTGTCTCTGCTGCTTGCAAGTTAAGACGGGCTTTTTGAGGAACATCTGGTTCTTTATCATATCTTGATGCATCATAGCCTGCTGCATACTCTTTTGGCATTGCGGCTTGATAACTTGTCACTGCGGATTCTGCCATGCTTTCCGTCATGTGAGCACCCGTCAAAGCTGCTGTAAAATCATCAGAAATTGTGAAATTGCCATTCTTTGAAGGATAAACAACCATGAACTGATCAGAAGTAAGATTGTCGCTGGCTGCAAGAGAAACGATGTCCTCTTTATTCAAATTTGCGCCAACGTCATTAAGTTTGTCAGCAGCACGAGAAGCAAAAGTCTTTCCAAAGCTCTCTGCATATGCTTTTTGTTGATCTTCGCTCACGCCATCCGCAAGAATTTTTTCATCAACTTTCAAAGAGCCATCACGAGTCTCAAATTTCGTAAGATTATGGTCTTTGTCAGCGCTTGCATCAAATTCAACTGCATTTGCATCTGCGACGCCCATAGCAGCGATTTGTTCTGCGGTCAATTCATCTTTTATTGTTGGGTCTGAAACCGGCTTGTCATTTTTATGATCCAAGTAAGTTTGGTATCCAAGACTTCCACCCACAAGAAGCGCTGCCACAGCCACAACACCAAGAACTCCACCAAGCACTTTCCCTACTTTTTTGCCGTTTGCTGGAGCTGATGGAATCTGATCATCATTCTTAACTATGCCTTCTGCAACAGGAGTTTCCTCAGCTTGACTATTATCACTTGTTTGATTATCGACAACTTTTCCATAAACAGTTCCGTCTGGAAGGACTTCTTCCTCAACAAACTTTTCTTTTTCAATTTCTTTGTCAACTTCTTTGTCAAGATATTTCAAAAAGTCTTTCCAATTCAAAGAACCATCTCCAACAAGCTCTCTTGCTTGTTGAACACCATATCTGACGATATCGTTCCTTTCTTGAACATTTTGAGCGTGTGCTGCCTCGCGAACGACCAAAGCTGTCAAAGTGTCCATATCATAATCAAGAGAAGATTCCTCTTCATTTCTTTCTTTCACAATGCTCAACGAAATTGGAGGCTTTGCAGCTTCACGATCAGCAACAATCTTCGCTCTAGTTTTTTCAACTTCATTAATGAAAAGTTTGAGATAATATTCTTTTGCATCTTGTTGAGCCAAAACTTCGCCTTCTCCACCTTCCAAAATCATTGTGCCCTTTTCATTTTTTTGCTTTGGAGTGATTGGAGCAAATTCGTCCCTATGTCTTTCCACAAATTCACGAGCAGCTTTATGGGTTTGATAATCTCTTTCAATGTCACGTTCAATGGTTGCCAATCTGGCAACTTCTTTCATGATTTCGTCGCCATATTTGACAAGAGGATCGTTGTCATGAATTCTTTTTGCTCTTTCTGCAAGTTCTTTTTCACGAGCCGCTTTTTCTTCTTGCTCTTTTGCCATTCTGAATTCGCTCTTTGCTCTTGAAACGTCGCGTTTTTCTTCGCTTGACAAAAATCCTTTTTGAATATTGTCTTCGGCATATTCAAGAAGTTCTTTGTCAGTCACAAGATCCATTGTGGTGCTGATACTGCGAACTTTCTTTGCCGTTTCCTTTGCATCTTTAAGCACGTCCTTCGCCAATTCTTCAACCATTGCAACTTTATATTGCGTTTCTGGCATCAAAAGTGACTTATATGTGTCGGAGGTGTAAAGTTGGCCATAGTCGTCATTCAATACAGTATTTATGCCTGCGACTGAAGGATTAAAGCTCCCCATTTTTTTGTCAAGAATTTGAAATTTCCCTTCCAAATCCTTTTTAAAAATTTCGTCATCAATGATGCCTTTGATTTTTTGTTTGGTTTCAAATCGGTCAAGACTGATTTGGCGATTTCTTTTTTGACCATATGCCAAAGCGGTAAGTTTTCCATAAACATAACGCTGTGCAGCAAGAATATCGTGATCGGTGAAAGTCACGCCGTTTTCGTTTGCTTCTGCTTCAGATTTCAAAACAACAATCTGTGCGAATTCTTCGACAGCAGCATTTCTCTTCTCTTTATCAGAAACATTGAGGACCTTCCTCCAAGAGTCCCTCAATTCATTTGGCATAAATGAATCTCTTTCGCTGATGGCATCAATAACGCCAGCAACATCGCTGACCAATGCATCAAAGATTGTCTTTTTCCAATTTACTTTTTCCATAATAAACCTCCGTTTATGTTGCCCATATTATATCGCATTTTTGGTGGGCTGTCAATACCCTTTTGAAAAATTTTTTGCTTTTTTTCGCATTTTTTTCAAAATTTTGACATTTCTGGCCAAAAAAGTGGAATTTTTGCCAAAATTTGGACTTTAATAGGGCAAAATTTTTGTTTTCCCTTTGGCCCAAGAAAGGGTTTTTTAGTGCTTGACAAATCTTCTTCCAAACTTGTCAAAAAAAGCGCAAAATGCCGCATTTCTCTTGTTTTTTATGCGAAAAAGGCCAAAAACGCCCATATTTTTAGAAAATAAAAAAAAGATTGAATTTCTTTTGCTATTCTCTCTTTAATTATTATGTCTTGATTTATAAATAATTTCATAATTTATAAATAATTTCATATATTCTGTAAGAAAGTGTCAATTTGTGCCTATAACACATTTGCATGGCGCGGTTTGCAGCATCTCACTCCACAATTGTCTCATCAAGATAAGTCGCCATATAATCGGCGATATGAAAAAGAAAAGCGGTTGGATAGCGATAGAACACCGTTTGCATAGTGCTGGAATTTGCCGCTGCTCGCGCATCAAAAGCGCCCATGTGCCAGTTGATCGCCATGGCCTCTTCACGCGTCAAGCGCATGAAACCAGAAATCATATACACCGATTTCTCGCCGTGGCCATATGGAAGCGCGTCAGAATATTTGTAATATGGCTTTTGCACCCACTCACCCTCCACTTTGACGTTGCGCATCTCGACCGTGTAGGTGTTCACTTTGCATATGTCGTGCAAAAGGGCGATGATTGCGGCGCTTTCTGGAGAAATTACCTCAGTCCACTTGTCGCCATATTCGCTTTGAAGCAATTTGACAAATCTTTTATACACATTGATGCTGTGCAAGCACAAGCCCCCTTCAAAATTGGAGTGTCGCTTGCCCGAAGCCGGCGCCGTGAAAAAGTCCGTCTTTTCAAGATAGTCCAAAAGCGCATCTGCGCCGTCACGCTCAATGTTGTCAAAATATATGTCCAAAAATTCTTGTTTGATTTCCTCAACGTCCATCTTTCCACCTCTTTTGCATGTTTTTGTGTTTGTCACTGTTTTTTCAAGTCAATTTTATCAAAAAGCGCGCAAAAACGCAACTTTTTGCATGTTTTTGTCGAAATTTTCAGCAATATAAAATCCCAAAAATGAGATAAAACAGCGCGTTTTCCACCTGCATTTGTCCATTTTTGATGTAAAAATCCACATCGTTCAACATTTCATATATGTTCTTTAACTGCAATTTCGTGAAATTTTTTGCCAGCGTTCGCGCCTTTGTTATGGCAAATTCTTTCACGCCCAAAAGGTCGGCTAGCTCTTTGTCCGAAAGGTCGGAAACGGAGGCAAAAAACAGTCTTCGAAAATGATTCAGCACAAGATTGAACGTTTTTGTGTCTTTTTCCATCAAATTCAAAAGCTCAACAGCTTTGTCGGCGTCCCGCCTTGAAAGCGCGTCGGTCAGTTCAAAAACGGTGAATTCCGTCTCTTTGCTGACAAGGTCGCCAACAATTTTGTCCGTGATTTCGTCCTCGTCGCAAGCGGCAAGTTTTGAAAGTTCGTTGAAGATCAAAGAATAATAATTGCAACAGCTTTCGATTGTCTTTCCGCTTTTTTTGAGTTCTGCCGAAATCAGTCCGCGCAAGCTTGCATCGTCCAATCTTTTTGCGCTCACTTTTTCGGCAATCAAAAAGTCAAACTTGTTGAAAAAGTCAAAGATGACAAGGCAGGTGCTTGGCACGGGGTTTTTAAGATAGTCCCGCAAGCTTTTTTTGAAATTTTCCCCGAATTTTGCGACGTTTTTCAGCAAAACGAGCTTTTTGTCACTCCCCATTGGCAACGTTTGCAAACTGTCCAAAACTGCTTGCTCAGAAAAAGAATCTTCGTCATAAACTGTGAAGTTGAAATCTTCAAGTTCCAACTTGCACGCATTTTTGATGAGTTCCAAAGCCTCGTCATACAACAAAATATCCTCGCCCTGAACGACATAACAAGGCTCAATTTTCTTTTGCAATCTCGCTTTCAAAGTTTTCAATCCAGACACCTCCAAACATAATTTTTGCGCATTTTTGCCGGGTTTTTGTCATTTTTTTGATTTTCTTCGGCGTTTTTGTTGTCAAGAAAATTCACCGACATGTTTCCGTCTCTCACATAACTGCGCTCCACGTTCTCGCCCTCGTCATGCGCATATACAGGGCAAGAAAAATATGGCGCATATTCTTCGTGATCGCCCAAAAGCACAAAGTCGAAATCTTCTTGCCCCAAAGTTGTCAAAGCGCTCTCGGTCGTTTTCCAATCCCGCAATATGAAAATGCTTTCGCCCTCAAACAAAAATTCAAGTCCCAAAAGGCGCTTCTTTTCATAGTGATATTTGAAGCAAAAGCCATTTTCAAGGTGCCACTTGTCGTCGGCATAGACCGTTTCGTTCTCAAAGCCCTCCGCGTCGGTGCTGCGAACAATCTTTTCCACTCCAATTTCGTTTGCAACATCAATGTCAATGGTGTTGTCTTGCAAAACAAAAAGCGTTTCAACCTTTTTGATGTCCAGCCGATTCATTGCGTTCTTTGTGAAATTTTCGCTGGCAAGGTCCACAATGGCGCTGTCGCCGTTTCCATTTGTCAAAATGACAATGCTCGACGAAAAGTTGTGACAATATGAAAATGTCGATTTTTGCGGGTTATCAATGAAAGTCAAGCCAAAAATGATTGAGCCGAGTGCAAAAATTGTGGAACAACAAACGGCTTTTGTCCGCTTTTTCGCCATAAAGAAGCGGCTTATGAAGAATAATAACACAAGAAGTAGCGCCACGACAAACAAATTTTGCGGTCCGATTGTGAGAATGAGTTTTGTTTGTCCAAAAAATGTCGCGATTGACTTGATTGCCCCAAGTCCAAAGCCGCACACTTTGAGCATAAAGCCAAGAAAATTCATCGCCGCTGTCAAAAGCGCCGAAACTGCCAAAATTGGAAAAAGAATCGAAAAAAGCGGCACAACGAGAGGTTGACAAACACGGTCAAAAAGTTGAAAGTCGCCCACATTTCGCCCAAAAACGGGACTATGCCAAGTTGCACCGAAATTGACACAGCAAAAGAAGCTGCAACAAACTTTGGAAAGATTTTTTCAAGTAATTTTGCCAAAACCGGTGCAAGCATGAAGATTGAAATCACACAAGAGAACGAGAGCAAAAAGCCAACGTCATAGGCGGAAAGTGGAGAGAAGAGCAAAATCAAAATTCCGGCAAAGCCCAGCGAAGAAAGGTTGTCATAGCACTTTCCGGACAGCCGCGTGAAAAGGAGCGTCAGCGCCATGATGCCGGCGCGCAAAACGGAAGGCGTAAAGCCGCAAAGCCAGGCATATAGGCCCAAAAACGCTGCACAAATCAAAAAGTTGAAGATTGTTTTGATGTGGCATTTTTTCAAAAGCCAAGCCAAAAACGCGAAAAGCAACCCAACATGCAAGCCGGAAACGGTGAGAAGATGTAAAATTCCCGCCGCGCC
>CANQWP010000046.1 GCA_947627585.1 uncultured Clostridia bacterium | reverse complement strand
GGTCTGTCCTCCGCGCACGGTCAAAACGCCTTGGCTGGCAGCCATGCCCTCAATGTCCTCTGGGCTGGTTTCAAGACGAACAAGCACAACTTTGCCTTTCTTTCCGCCTTGTTCTTTGGCTTTTTCGGCTGTGAAGCAAATCTTTCCGCAAGCAGCGCCAGGAGAAGCCGGCAAGCCTTCGCCGATTGATTTGGCGTTTTTGAGGGCTTTTTCAACAAATGTTGGGTGCAAAAGCGCGTCAAGTTGTTTTGGATCAAGCATCAAAAGGGCTTGTTTTTCGTCAATCATGCCTTCTGCAACAAGGTCAACAGCAATTTTAAGGGCCGCTTTGGCTGTTCTTTTGCCGTTTCTTGTTTGAAGCATATAAAGTTTTCCGCGTTCGATGGTGAATTCCATGTCCTGCATGTCTTTATAGTGGTTTTCAAGTTTCTTTGCAATCGAAACAAATTGCTTGTAAACTTCTGGGTTTTGTTGTTCAAGTTGAGCAATCGGTTGTGGCGTGCGAATTCCGGCAACGACGTCTTCGCCTTGCGCGTTCATCAAATATTCGCCATAAAGTTTGTTCTCGCCGGTTGATGGGTTTCTTGTGAAGGCCACGCCCGTGCCACTGTCATCGCCCATATTGCCAAACACCATGGACTGAACATTGACAGCCGTGCCCCAGCTGTATGGAATGTCGTGCATTTTGCGATATACGTTTGCGCGCTCGTTGTCCCAAGAGCGGAACACCGCTTTGACAGCCTCGATAAGCTGTTCAAGTGGGTCTTGTGGGAAATCTTTCTTTTGATTTTCTTTATAGAGTTTTTTGAAGAGTTTGACAATTTCTTTGAGGTCTTCTGCGCTCAAATCTTTGTCATATTTCACGCCTTTCTTCTCTTTGATTTCGTCCAAAATTCTTTCATATTTGTCTTTTGGCTGCATCATGACAACATCGCTGAACATTTGGATAAAGCGGCGATATGAGTCATATGCAAAACGCTCGTTGTTTGTCAATTTTGCAAGTCCAACAACAACTTGGTCGTTGAGGCCGAGGTTCAAGATGGTGTCCATCATGCCCGGCATGGAAACACGTGCGCCCGAACGAACAGAAACAAGCAAAGGGTTGTTTGGATCGCCAAAAGTCTTTCCGGTCATTTTCTCGATTTTTGCAAGGTGTTGCCCAATTTGAAACTGAATGTCGCCATTGATTTGACGGCCGTCCTCATAATATTTTGTGCACGCCTCAGTTGTGATTGTGAAGCCTTGTGGAACAGGAAGTCCAATTTTGGTCATTTCGGCAAGGTTTGCGCCTTTTCCACCAAACATGGCTTTGTCTTTGCCATCGGCTTCTTTGAAAAGATAGACATATTTTTTCATAAATTTCTCCTTGATTTTTGTGTCGCACATATTATATCAAATCTTATATGCCAAGCGCAAACAAAATGAAAGAATTTATAAAAATTTTTAAAAAAAGCGCGGCCTACTCGGTCACGCCTTCCAAATATTCCAACAGCCTTTCTTTTCCAAAGCCGTTTTCGGCCGAATATGGCAAAACGATTTCTTTTCTCACGCCCAGCGCTTTTGCAATGCTGCTGCACGCCTGCGGAATTTTGCTTTTGGGAATTTTGTCCACTTTTGTCGCCACCAAAACATATGGAATTTGATGGAAATTCAAAAAATCAAGCATCATCTTGTCAAGTTCGCTCGGCTCGTGCCGGCAATCCAAAAGCACAAAAACTGTGCGAAGGTTTGGACTTGAAAGAAGATATTTTTCCATCAGCCCCGCCCAATTTGCGATGTGTTTTTTCCCAGTTTTTGCATAGCCATAGCCCGGCAAATCGACAATGCGAAATTTCTCGTTCACAAAAAAATAGTTGACCATTTTTGTCAAGCCTGGCGTGGAAGATGTCTTTGCCAAATTTCTCTGCCCGCAAAGAGAATTGAGAAGTGAACTTTTGCCGACGTTGCTTCTTCCAACAAACGCCACTTCCGGGCAATCATCTTTCAAAATTCCGCTTTCGTCCACGGCGGAAGTCAAATATTTTGCACTCAAAATTTTCATGTTTCAATGATATCAAAATTCTTGGAAAAAGTAAAGGAAAAAGACGTCATCTATTCTTCAATAAACAAATTTAACAAAAACTCCAAAATGGCAATTTGGCTATTTTCTGTGATTTCCAAATACATTGATTCCAAATCATAAAACAAACTTGCCTGTTCTTTTGAAAGCCCCATCAAAAATTCTTTGCTGACCTTGTCATAATTTTCCGGGTCAGGCAAGTCCGGCTTTGTGTTTTCATACATTTTAAAAATCAATTTCGCAATTTCGTGCATTTTCTTGCTCCTCTTAAGAAATTTTAAAGATACAGCGACATTCACTATAACGAATATATTATATCATTCGTTATACTTAATGTCAACCAATTCGTTCACTTTAACGAATATAATTTTTACATGAACGAAAATGTTTTTGGTAGTAGATTAAAAGAATTGAGACAAGAAAAAGGTTTCTCGATGAAAAAACTAAGTCAGGAGTTAGGCATTAGTGCAGCCGCGATATGTCAATGGGAAAATGGGACAACAGACATCTCTGGGCATAATTTAGTTGTCCTCGCAAAATATTTTAAAGTCAGCACAGATTATTTGTTGGGTTTGGAAGATTAAAAAAAAAGAGACTTACATCTCTTTTTTCTTTTTTTATGCCAGCACGACATAGAACAAAATGGAAACAAATTGCAAAATTGAGCCCAAAAGCACAAAAAGATGAAAAATGCTGTGGATATATTTCACCTTGCGCCCAAATGCAAAGAACACCGCCCCGATTGTGTAGGCAATTCCGCCGGCAAGCAGCCACCAAAAGCCCGCTGGTGCAAGGTGACGGAAAAGCGGCACAATCACCAAAATTATGCTCCACCCAAGCGCAAGATAAAGCACTTGCGAAAGCGGCTTCCACTTGTGCATGTTGACGGCGTTGAGCACAATGCCCAAAATCGAAAGTCCCCACACTACGCCAAAAAGGGAATATGCCCAAGCCGGCTCTGGCGCCAGCGTGATGAGGCAATATGGAGTATATGAGCCGGCAATCAAAAGGAAAATTGAGCAGTGGTCAAAGATGCGAAACACCTTTTTTGCGCGATTTGGCCTCAAAAAGTGATAGATCGCGCTCATTGTGTAGGCCACAATCATGCAGATGCCATAGATCCACATTGAAAGAATGCCGACTGCGCCCAAATGGAGATGTGCAAAGACCACCCCAAGCACAAGAAAAACAATTCCAAAGCCGCCGCCCACAATGTGCGTGACAGCGTTGAAGATTTCTTCGCCCTTCGTGAAATTTGGCAAACTTGTGTCATATTCTTTTTTCATTTTTCTTTTTCTTGTCCTTCAAGACCCAATGGTCGTCAACAAAGTCTATGTCCTTGACTTTAAGTTTTGGCAAGCCGACCTCATCGTCAAAGCCGCAGTCTTGCATGGCATACCATTCTTCTGCCACACGTTTGCAGGTCGCATAGGCCTCGTCTTTCAGTTTTTCGCTGCGCTCACGCTCGTCAGCAATTGCCTTGTCCGGGGTCAAATAGTCGCAAATGGCATAATATATGTTATATTTAAACTTTCCATTTCTTTTCTTTCTTCTCTTAAAAAGCGCCACGATCGGCAAAAGTGGAACATCATTTTTGACCGCCGCTTGAAAGGCTCCGCGCTTGAAAGGGCGAATTTCACGATAAAATGGCCACATTGCTGCTTCTGGGTTGAACAAAACAGGCTTCTTCTTTTTGAGAATATATGAAAGGTCTTCATTAAACTTTTTCATTCCCGACAAACTTGAACTTGGAATTGGAATTCCTCCCAGGGAGCGCAAGAAAAAGCCGATTGTTGGAATTTTTATGTTCTGTTCAAGCGTTGTGAAATAAATTTTTCGCCAAGCAAAAACATTTGTCCCCACTGCCAAATCGTCCAAAACGTGAACATGATTGCAGGTCATGACAAAGCCTTTGTGACGAAGCTTTTTCAGTTTTTTGTAGCCAAAACTGTGAAGCCCGCGCTTGAAAACCATGTAAGGATTGAAAACGCAAATGGCCGCGCCACGAAAAATGCTCGCCCAAATTCGAAAGAAAATGTTGCGCGGATAATATGGATATGTCTCGTCAAACTTGACCTTGCGTTTGCCTTTCTTAATCGGCCTCATGTGTTGGTCAACTTGGTCAGGTCTTTCAATGCCATCTTTGTCAATCAATTTTTCACCTCAAAAAAGAGTTTTCTTCATTATATTCTTTTAAACTTAAAAAATCAAGCAAATTTCAACTTCAAAAAATGCTAGGCTTTGATTAAACATTTTAAAAAGATTTTTCATAAAAGAAAACATGGCAACCTATTTTGGAACGGACGGCGTTCGCGGAGAATTTGGAAAAACAATCACCTGCGAACTTGCTTTTGCGATTGGGAACGCACTGACACAAATCAAAACTTCACCAACTGTGGTGATTGGCCACGACACACGAGTCTCGGCGGACGCGTTGATGCTTTCGGTGTGCGCCGGGCTGGTGCAAGGAGGAGCAAACGTGACAAGCGTCGGCACAATTCCAACGGCAGGCATATCTTTTTTGACCGAAACAGAAAATTTTGATTTTGGCATCATCATCACGGCGTCGCACAACCCGCCCTCTTACAATGGCATAAAAATTTTTGACAAAACGGGCAAAAAACTTGCTGACGAAGAAGAGGAATTTTTGGAAGAATTTTTCAAAAATCAAAAAATTGCGCAAAAAAGCGGCGTTTTTGTCGAAAATTTGAATTTGCAAAAAAAATATTTCGAGCATCTTTTGAATTGCGTTGACACAACTTTTGACGGGCTGAAAATTTGTCTCGACGCCAGCAACGGCGCATCTCACAAGATTGCCCCCGCTGTTTTCAAAAAACTTGGCGCGAATGTTGTGAAATTGGCTTGCGCTGGAGACGGCGAAAAAATCAACGCAAATTGCGGATGCTTGCATATTGAAAATTTGCAAAAGAAAATGAAAAAATGTGGCGCCGACCTTGGCTTTGCTTTTGATGGAGATGCCGATCGCGTGCTTGCCGTTGGCAAAAGTGGAGAAGTTTTTGATGGCGACCAAATTGTTTACATTTTGGCAAAAGAAATGAAGCGACAAAACAAACTTTTTGCAAATTCCATTGTCGGCACAAGCCACACCAACACCGGCATCATGGTGGCGCTCAACCGAAACAAAATCAATCTTGTCCGCACCGACATTGGCGACAAATATGTGATTGATGCGATGGACAAAATGAATTTGCGGCTTGGCGGAGAACAGTCTGGGCACATCATCATTCGCGATTATGCCCACACAGGTGACGGCATTTTGACGGCACTCAAAATTTGTGAAATCGTCAAAAAAACAAACAAAACTTTGGAAGAACTTTTTGATGCAAATTGTCTTCCGCAAGCGAACTTGAATCTTCCGGTGAAAGACAAGTTGAAAATCATGAACAATGAGGACTTGAAAAATTTGGTCAACAGAATTTTCTGCGAAACAGCTCCCGCCGGCCGCGTTCTTGTGCGGGCAAGCGGAACGGAGGACAAAGTTCGAATCATGGTCGAACACCCATCAAAAGAAAAGGCGGAAGAATATGCAGAAGAAATCAAAAATTTGATTTTGAAAATATAAAAAAACCACAAAAATGCGGTTTTTTCATAAATCGGTGAGCAAATTTTGTTTTCTTTAGGCGTTCAAATTTCCTCGGTCAAGATGTTCAAAATTCTTTCCATTTTTTTGTTTTCATTTTTGCTCAAATTTATCTTGAAGCTTGAAATTTCTTTCTCATCATTATCTTTGCTTTCAAACAAATCAAAAAACTTTTGTGTCGGCACAAGCAGATATTCTCGCCCGTCTTTCTCGCTTTTTTCTTTGGCAATCAAACCTTTTTTGATGAGCGTCTTCACTTTGTAGGTCGCGTTTGGCGATGACACGTCCAAAAATTTGGCAAATTCAGAAATGGTCGGCTTGTTGAGAAGATAGATGCATTGCAAACAAAAATATTCCGATGACGTCAAACTTTCGCCACCTTTTTTCAAGTGCTTAAACATATTTCGGAAAATCACCAATTTGATTTTTCGATAAAACTCGTTGAATCTTCTTTTTATTGCCATTTCTGTTCCTTTGCATAATCTTAACATTTCCGCTTCACAAAACGCAAGTGTTTTTCCAAAGTGTCAAAAAGATTCTTGAATTTTTCTTGTTTTTTATTGCTTTTTTGAAAAAAACATGATATAATGTTTGAGCATTTGAAAAATGGCCCCTTGGTCAAGTGGTTAAGACACCGCCCTCTCACGGCGGTATCATGGGTTCGAATCCCGTAGGGGTC
>CANQWP010000045.1 GCA_947627585.1 uncultured Clostridia bacterium | reverse complement strand
GCCTCAGGGGCTTTTGTGCCTTTTGTGATTGTCCACGCGCGCACCTCTTTTTCACCGGCGGTGAGATAACTTTGAAGGCCCAGAAGGTCATAACTTGCCACAACAAGTTTTTCAAGTCCGCTTTCCGTGATGCCAAGTTCTTCTTTGAACATTTCGCGCTCGTCTTTTTCAAGGCCGACAATTTCTTCTTCAATTTTGGCGCACAAAACAACGACCTTTGCGTTTTCTTTTTCGGCAATTTCGCGCACGGCTTTCACATATGCGTTGTCCGGCTTGCCGATTTCATTTTCGGCGATGTTGGCCACAAAAATGACCGGTTTTGCCGTGAGAAGTGCAAAATTTTTGAGCAGTTTTTGCTCATTCTCGTCAAAATTCAGCGTGCGGGCTTGTCCGCCAACTTCCAAAGCGGCCTTGATTTTTGTCATCATCTCGACGGCGGCGGTGAGAGTCTTGTCTTTGTTTTGACGCGCAACTTTCTCGTTTTTGTCCAAGAATTTTGTCACTTGTTCAAGGTCGGAGAGCGCAAGTTCCATTTCAATCGTCTCAATGTCGCGTTTTGGGTCAATCGACCCGCTGACGTGAATGATTTTTTCGTTGTCAAAACAGCGAACAACATGCACAATGGCGTCGCACTCGCGAATATGACTCAAAAATTTATTGCCCAGCCCTTCGCCATGACTTGCGCCAGCCACGAGACCTGCGATGTCCACAAATTCAATGCTTGCCGGCGTGATTTTTTGGGTGTTATACATCTTTCCAAGCACATTCAGTCTTTCGTCCGGCACGTCCACTATGCCAACATTTGGCTCAATTGTGCAAAAAGGATAGTTTGCGCTTTCTGCGCCCGCTTCAGTGATTGCGTTGAAAAGAGAGCTTTTGCCAACATTTGGAAGTCCAACAACACCAATTTTCATTTTGTTTGCTCCATTAAATTCGAAAATATATTTAAATATACAATATTTTTCTTTAAAAAGCAAGCAGAATCAAAAGTTTGGGCACAAAAGAGAAGAAAAAGAAGAGCGGTTGCTCTTCTTTTATGCGGTTTTTTCTCTTCCCTCAGAACCTTTTGAACGTTTTCTTGCATTGTCACTTCTGCGGCTTTGTTCAAGTGGCGATTGTTGATTGTCTGGAAGGGGGGTCTCTTCTTCTTCCAAAGATATTGTCTCCAAAGAGTCTTGAGACCTTTTTTGAGCTTTAAGTCTTTGAGAGTCTTCTTTCAACTTCGTTTCAGCATTTGCTTTTTCTTGTTTAAAATCAGAAATCAATTTGTCGACGTCCCGAATGTCAGTGTTTTGACCATTTGTGAGATCTCTCATGACTTTATACACTTCAGTTTCATAGTCTTTTTTCAAGGCTTGAAGTCCGTCAGAGCCGCCATAGAAGTTCAAAGTCTCCTCATATGTTTTCAAGGTTTTATTCATTTCATCAAAAGCTTTCCTTGCCCCATCCAATTCTGTTTTTGAACTTTCGACAGCGTTTGTTTTGAGCGCAAGTTCTTCTTTGCGTGCTGCAAGATCTTCTGGGGGAACTACGGCTATATTTTTAGGCTTATATTTTTTCATCAATTCCGTCAGATGTGTTTGTTCTTGGGCGGTGAGATTTTCTTGTGAACGCAAGATGCTGATGTCAAGCAAGTCTCTTTCTCTCACTGCAGCGTTGTGGTTTTGGCGAGATGTCTCCAATCTGTTTTTCATGTCGTTGAGTTGTTTCAAATCAGGGAGATTGCGTTTTGCTTGTTCGAATTTTTCGATTCTTTCATTTACAGTGTTCAGCATGTTGTTTGCTGTTGTAAGGCGAGAGATCTTTTGTTCGCTTTCTTTGATCGACTTCTTTGTTTCTTTGTTTCCTTTTGAAAGCTGAACGCGCTCTTCTGCCGCCAAAAGCCTTTTTTGCTCTTTTTCCAAAAGTTGACCTTTGACTTCCAGGTCATCAATGACTTCTTTCACTGCATTGCCTTTCCATGTTTTTTGGAAAAGATTGAGCTTTGGATCATTTTTGATTTGTTCAAGTTCAGCCTTCTTCTGAGCCAAAATCTCTGTGTTCTTGCCCAACGCTTCTTGAACTTTTTGAAGTTTTGTTGGCTTAATTTTTTGGGCTTTTGAATTGAGCAACAAAGCCTGTTTTTCTTCTTGAACTTTGCGACGTTTTTCTTCTGCCGCCTTTTGCTTTTGTTCTGCTTTTGAAATTTTTGCTTTTGCTTTTTCTTGTTCGTTAATTTTCTGCAATTCTTTTTCAAGTTCCTTAATTTCAGCTTTTTCTCTTTTGTCGCGTCTTCGTTGACGAGTCCAATTTACTGCTTTTTGTGCCAAAACAACAGGGTGAACAAAGTGGGAGGCAACTGCAAGCGCGCCCGTGACAAACATCGACCAACCAAGCATTGGCAACATGCAAGATACAAGAACCGAAATTGCAAACACTGCCCACCAAGATTTGCATGCGTTGTTGTTTGGGTCACTTACTTCAAGATCGGGTTTTATTTCTCTTTTCTTTCTTGGCTTTTTTTGTTTTTGCTTTTCTTGAGGCTTTTCAGTTTGTTCTTGAGATTGTTGTTGGTCATTTGCGGGCTGAACTTCTGGCTGCGGATTGACAAAGGCTTGTTGATTTTGTTGTTCTTCAAGGTTTTTGCCAGCAATTTCTGGTTGTGTGCGTTCTTCAATAGCAGGTTGAGAGTCGGGCTGCGGAGCGACAAAGGCTTGTGGGTCGATTTGTTCTGGAACTTGCTGCTCATAAATTTCTGCTGCTTTTTGCTTTCCGAGCGCCCTTTCAAATTTTCGAACATTGTTGAAACTTATAATTTCATTGTAATGTGTGGCAGAAATTTCATAAATCGGCAAGCCCTCAAAGGAGAATCTTTCAAGAGGCTTTGCATATTGCAAATTTTGTGTATTTTCAAATTCTTGTTTCAAAATTGACGAAAGGGCCGTCAAGGAGTCTTTGTTTTCGCTGAAGTCAAGTTCTGCCAAAATGTCTGACATTTGAGAACGAGATTTGAGCCCAAAGTACAGCCCAGAATGGTCGCCATTTTGTTGAAGGGCGACATTGTTTATTTCATAGAATTGCGGCGAGGTCACACGATTGTCGACATTTCGCGTTTGAACATAGAGATAACTTTTTCCGTCACGCTGCATGATCGTGAGATCTTCTTGCTCTGCTTGATTTTTGCGCTGAATTGGAACGGAATGAAGTTGCACTGGGTCAAGGCGATATGAAACCGGACCAATTCTGCCCGAACTTGTTCGCATTGCTTGCGTGTATGAAAACATGATTGAAGAGAAAAGCGGTTCTGCCATGTCCATTGAGCAGCCATTTTCTTCTGCGAGGGCCTTTGCAAGATATCTTGCCGAAACGGTGATGTCAAAAGGCTTTTCGGTGTTTGCTTGGGCTGCGCGGTTTCCTGCTGCGTCACGAATTTGCGCGCCAAGAGCGGAGAACAAAACGGCAAATGCGGTGTTGTTTGCGCGAACTTCGCCAGCTTCGATGTTTCCGCTTTGTGTCAGTTTGACATTTGCCATGTCGAAAACATAGTTTTCGCCGCTTTCATTAAGTTCGCCCAAATTGAGCTCTGGGTTTTGTTCGGCAAGTTTTTGGACAAATTCTTTTGAAGCGGTCATTTGCATCGAGCCGTCTTCTTTTTCTTGGAAAGAAGCCACCATTTTGCCGTCTTGGGTGACAGAAAGCAAAGAGTCTTCTTTTGTGGTGACGGAAAAAGTTTGAGGAGTGGTCAAGCCGACTTTGTCAAGCGAAATGCTTTGTGAAACTGTTGTGCCGTCTTCCGAAATTGTCAGTTCCTGACCTTTGCGACCTTGAGTTTTCAAGTTGTCCGTTGCAAAATCGGCGGAATCAACTCTTTCTGTCCTTGTGGTTTCATCAGGTGTTGCCTCAGGAACAGGGTTTGGAATTGGCTCTTCATGCGTTGGCTCAGGGGGTGTCTCTGGTGCTGTTGCAGTTTGTGCTTCTTCATGCACAGCAGTAGCCTCTTGCGCTGGAGTTGCTTCTTCATGCACAGCAGTTGTCTCTGGTGCTGTTGCAGCTGGGGTTTCCTCTGGGGTCTGGCGTTCACGCTCTTGCCTTAGACGATATTGGGTAGCCTGGTTAATTTTTGCAGGAAATTCTTTCAAAGTGTTTCTTTCGTGTATAAAGAAAGAAGCAGTTGCAGCATCGTCATTTGAGAAAACTTTTCCTTGTTTAAATTTTTCAAAATCATCTTTGAAAAGTTCGGGATATGCTTTTGCATTTTGGACAGCAGTATCGGACGGGTTGTCCTGCATTTCAACATAAAATTCAGACACTCGAGACCTTGGAGCAAAATAATCAGGGTTTGGGCGATCAACGAGTTCGCCCTCTTCATTGATCATGGCGCGTCCGCTTTCTTGTGCAAAGAAAGAAGCGATCGCAACATCTTCGTTTGGGAATGACTTTCCTTGTTTAAATTTTTCAAAATCATCTTGAAAAACTTCGGCATATGCCCGAACATTTTTTGAAAAATCGCTTTCGGGATCATTTTGTATATCGGAGTAAATGTCTGCTAAATCAAGCCTCGGCGCGAAATAATCAGGATTTGGGCGATCAACAAGTTTGCCTTCTTCGTTGATCACAGCCTGCCCGTTTTCTTGTGCAAAGAAAGAAGCAATCGCGGCATCTTCATCAACAAAAGTTTGACCTTCTTTAAATTTTTCAAAATCATCCTTAAAAACTTCCACATATGCCTTTGCAATTTTTACAACGTCCTCATTAGGCTGATTTTTGATCTCATTATACAAATCCTTGACATAATTTGGGTCGGCAGGTTTTTCTTCAACCGGAGAAGGCGTTCCTTTTGTTACATTTGAATCCAAAGAGAAATTCTCTAAATTTTCTTCCGATTGCGTTTCAGGTTTTTTATTGTTATTTCTAAATAAAGGTGCCATAAATCCTCCAATTGATTGATATAACTTATTATATCACATTTTTGGCTTGATGTCAATAAATGTCGGGAAATAATTTTTTTTGTAGTATTTTGAAATTATTTTTTCAAAAACAGCAGTTTTTATATCTTTTTTGCACTTTTTTCGAAGAAAAACTTGTTTTTTTTCTTGTTTTTTGCTATTATGGAAAAAATCATTGACATGATGTCATTTCGAGCGAAGTGAGAATGGAACGAGAAGATGATGAAAATCCGGTTGTCATTCTGAATGAAGCACAGCGGAATGAAGAATTTCAACAAGCCGAGTACTCAAAAAAGAAAATTCTTTGGCCAGCGGAGATCCTTCCGGTCGCGTAGCTCCCGTCAAGATGACAGGTTGAGAGATTTGCTCGCGAAAGAAGAATGATTCGAATGCATCTATTTTAAGGAGAAAGAAATGGGACTTTTTGGAAATGAAAACAATTCGCAAGTCAAAAAGTTGAGAAAAATTGCCGACCGTGTGGTCGCTTTGGAAGAAAAATATCGTGCTCTCAGTGATGAAGAGCTGAAAAATTGCACCGAGGACTTCAAAAAAAGATATGCAGCCGGCGAGGGGCTGAACGACCTTTTGCCAGAGGCATATGCCGTTGTTCGCGAGGCGGCTGATCGTGTTTTGAACATGAGGCATTTTTATGTTCAAATCTTGGGCGGAATTGCGCTGCATCAAGGGCGTATTGCCGAAATGGCGACCGGTGAAGGAAAAACGCTTGTGGCAACTTTGCCGGCATATCTCAACGCGCTCACTGGGCTTGGGGTGCATGTTGTGACCGTGAATGAATATTTGGCCAAGCGCGACGCGGAATGGATGGGAAAGGTCTATAAATTTCTTGGATTGACGGTCGGGGTGATTGTTTCCGGCATGGACGAACGCTCCAAAAAGGCAGCATATGCGTGCGACATCACCTATTGCACAAACAACGAACTTGGCTTTGACTATTTGCGTGACAACATGGCCGTGCTCAAAGACCAAAAAGTTCAGCGCGGACACAACTTTGCCATCGTCGATGAAGTGGACAGCATTTTGATTGATGAGGCGCGCACGCCACTTATTATCTCCGGACGCGGAATGAAGTCGAGCGATAACTATGTCAAAGCGCAAAAGTTCGCCAAGACCCTCAAAAAAGAAGATTGGGAAATGGACGAAAAGACCAAGGCTCTCAACCTCACCGAAAGCGGCGTGGCAAAGGCCGAGCGCTTTTACGGCACGGACAACCTTTCGGACATTGACAATTTGGAACTGAATCACTATATCAACAACGCCCTCAAAGCCAACTTTGTCATGTTTGTCAACGAAAACTACATCGTCAAAGACGGCGAGGTCATCATTGTCGATGAGTTCACCGGACGTCTCATGCCGGGCAGAAGATATAATGACGGCCTCCACCAAGCCATCGAGGCGAAAGAGGGCGTGGAAATCAAGGACGAAAACAAAA
>CANQWP010000044.1 GCA_947627585.1 uncultured Clostridia bacterium | reverse complement strand
CCTTGAAAGCTTGCTCACAGCAGCAAAGCCAAGCGTTGAACTTGCCGAAGCAGGAGAAGAGCAAAAAGAAACAAAGCCAGCAAAGAAAAGACCTGTGAAGAAAGAAGAAAAGGCCGAAACTGAAGAGGCAAAAGCCGAAGAAGTGAAAGCCGACGCAGCTCAAAAGACAGAAAAACCTGCAAAAAAAGCCACAGCAAAAAAGGCTGAGCCAAAAGCAGAATAAAAAATTCAAATTTAAGGAGAAAAAATTATGAATTTCACAGCACAAGATGTTGCAAAACTGCGCGCACAGACGGGCGTTGGAATGATGGAGTGCAAAAAAGCACTCACAGATGCAAATGGCGACTTTGAAAAAGCCATTGTGCTTCTTCGCGAACGCGGACTTAAAGCGGTTGACAAAAAGCAAGGCCGCATTGCCAGCGAAGGCTTGGTGCAAAGTTACATCCACATGGGCGGAAAAATTGGCGTTCTCGTTGAAGTGAACTGCGAAACAGACTTCGTTGCAAAGAGTGATGCTTTCCAAAACCTTGTCAAAGACATTGCAATGCACATTGCAGCCGCAAACCCAAAATATGTTGCGGAAGCCGAAGTTGACCCAGCCGAACTTGAAAGCGAAAAAGAAATTTTGCGTGTTCAGGCTTTGAACGAGGGCAAACCTGCCGCAATCGTTGACAAGATGATTGAAGGAAGAATCAAGAAGTTCTATGAAGACGTCTGCCTTCTCAATCAACACTTTGTCAAAAATCCTGACATGACAATCAAGGACCTTTTGACCGAAGCAACACTCAAAATTGGCGAAAAAATTTCCATCCGCCGCTTTGTGAGATATGAACTTGGCGAAGGGCTTGAAAAGAGAAATGACAACCTCGCCGAAGAAGTTGCAAAACAGATGGCCAACAAACAATAAAAAAATCACACCAAAACGGTGTGATTTTTTTATCGTTCTTTTGTTGGAGTTGTTTCTTTGTTCTTTGCATATTCATAAAACTCATCAAGCAGTGAAACGTCAACGTTTTGCGTCCGTTCTCTTAAATACTTTCCAATGCTGAACAAGTCTGTTTTTTCGCCATATGTGAGTTGAGATATTTTTTCTGGTAAGATTTTGTGACCAACTTTTGTTTGCATGTTCCATCTTTCCAAACAAAAAGGATTGTTTTCGTCATTTGTTGTGCGGCCATACATGGCTTTTACAAATTCAGGGGGATTGTGTGCTTTTACTTCGTCAATGTCGTTGCTGTCATAGTCCACTTTGTCCTGAATATCAAGGGCAAGGTATGAAGACTTTTTTGTAAAAGAATAAAACATTTCAAATGCCTCTTTTTTGGCATCGTCCGTGAAAACTTTTCCACTTGTTATGTCTTCATGAAACTTTTGTCGGACGGCAAACCATTCTTGGGGTGAGGTCACATTTTGATAATATTTCTTTTGTTGGACGCGACAAACAATCAGCCATCTTATCCATACATTCAAAATTTCAACTGCGCCTTCGCTTCCTTTTGCAAAATAAATTTTTGGTTGTTTTTCAATTCCATATGAGTTCTCGCCAACACTCGGCAAAAGTCCTTGGAAAGAAATGCTTTCCAAATTCTTTGACAGGGTAAAATGAAAGCATGTGTCACTTAAATTCAAATTTTGCACATCAATTTTTCTCATAAAATGATTTTAACATATTTCGACGATTTTGTCAATGATATTTCATTGGGGGAAAGCGCAAAATTTATTGTGATTTTTTGTTTGTGGGCTATTTTGTTTGCAAAAGGCGGGAAGGGTGTGATATATTTAAACATAAGGAGTTTTTATGGACGAAATGATTGATGAAATTTTTTCCTCTCTTCACGAAGATTTGGAAAAAGCATATCAGCACCAGCAAAATGAATATCTTGTTATCAGGGCGGGGCGCGCAAATCCACACATTTTGGACAAAGTGATGGTGGAATATTATGGCGTGCCGACACCGATTGTGCAAATGGGCACGGTGACTGTCAGCGAGGCACGCATTTTGAACATCAACATTTGGGACGCTTCACAAATCAAAAATGTCGAAAAGGCCATCGCTCAAGCGGACATTGGCATCACGCCGACAGACGACGGCAAGACAATTCGTCTTGTTTTTCCACAACTGACCGAAGAACGCAGGCGCGAAATTGTCAAAAACGTCAAGAAAATTTGCGAAGAGACCAAAGTCACCATGCGAAATGCTCGCCGTGACGCGCTTGACATGCTGAAAGACCTCAAAAAAGACAGCGCAATTTCCGAGGACGAATATGCGACCTACGAAAAGAATGTCCAAAAGGAAATTGACAAATACACCACCAGCGCCGACGCTCTTTCTGACGAAAAAGAGAAAGAGGTTATGACGATCTAGGCGAAAACTGCGCTGAGGGCTCGTTTTTGCCACAGAGTGTCAAAAAGCATCGCTTTAACGCTTGTTTTCGCCTTATTTTGCGCCGGGTGCAAGTCGCATTACATTGGCGACTTGGCGCAATCGTTTTGAGAAAGCAAGTGCTTCGAAGAAACAAGAGGTTGTGCAAAAAATTTTGCACATGAAACACAAAAGACCGACACGACAAAACTTGGGTGAATATGTTTAAAAAGAAAAAAGAACTGAAATTTCCAACGCACATCGCGTTCATCATGGACGGCAATCGTCGGTGGGCTGTTGCGCACGGGCTGAACAAAATGCTTGGGCACAGGCAAGGGGCGGTTGCGCTGAAAAACCTTGTTGAAGACCTTTGCGAAATTCCGGAGATCAAATTTGCATCGTTTTTTGCGTTCTCGACCGAGAATTGGAAGCGCGATCAAAGCGAAATTGACTATATTTTTCAACTTGTGCGCGAAATGATTGACGAGAGCGAAGAAAAATATGTCAAAAAAAACATCAAATTCGTGCCGATGGGAGACCTGACACGCTTTCCGCAAGATATGCAAGAAATTCTTGTGCGGGTGCGCGAAAAGACCAAGGCAAACACCGGGCTTGTTGTGAATTTGGCGCTCAATTATGGCGGCCGTGCGGACATCATTCAAGCCGCAAACAAGGCTTTTGAAAGTGGTCAGCCTTTGACCGAAGAGGACTTGCGCAAAAACCTTTATGCTGGTGATGCGCCTGACATCGACCTTTTGGTGCGCACAAGTGGCGAAGAGAGAATTTCAAATTTCATGCTTTTTCACTTGGCTTACAGCGAACTTTATTTCACAAAAACCTATTGGCCGGACTTTGGGAAAAAAGAACTTTTCAAGGCCATCGAAAGTTTCACTAAAAGAGAAAGAAGATTTGGGGGTAAATGATGAAAAAAAGAATCTACACATCAGTTGCGATTGTCCTTACGCTTGCACTTCTGTTTGTGCTGAAAGTGTATGTGAGCGACTATTTCTTTGACGCGTTTTTTGCTGTTGTGGCATGCTTTGCCGCGTTTGAAATGGCGCGCATGATGACAAAAATTGGAAGATTCAACTTTCAATATGTGGCGACGGCTTTTCCGTGCCTTTTGCTTGCCGGGAATTTGATTGGAATTCATTTTTGCGCAAAGACGGGCGATTTGTTTTGGGTGCTTTACACAATTTTGATCGATCTTGGCCTGGTGATTGTGGTCAGCCTCGGGCTTTTCCTTTGGGGAATCATCTTCCGCAGAAAAACACGAAATGAAATGTCAGTCCGCGAGATTAAGGACAAAAACATCGAGAAATTCTCTTTCAAAAAAGCGCTCAACACACTTTTGTGCTTTGTTTATCCAGCGTTCTTGTTCCTGTTCTTCATCCTTATCAATCACTTCCACATTCTTGCTTTTGACGGCAATCTTGATTCCAATGATAACCGACACGTTCGCCATGCTGATCGGCTCGGTGATTGGCGGGAAAAAACTCTGTCCAAAAATCAGCCCGAACAAGACCATTTCGGGCGCGATTGGCGGGATTGTTTGGTGCCTGATTTTCTGCGCGTGTGCCTATCTTGTCTTTGGCTGCATTCAATCTTTTGAAGGCTTTTTGGAAGCGCTGCCAATCTGGGCATATCTCATTGTCGTCCTTTTGGGCTCGGTCGTTTCGCAGGCCAGCGACATCTTTGAAAGTGTCATCAAAAGGCGCGCAGACGTGAAGGACAGCGGGCGGATCTTGCCTGGTCACGGCGGAATGCTCGACCGCATTGACAGTTATGTCTTCATTGCGCCATTTCTTTTGCTTGCTTTCTGGATCTGCCTTTTGTGACTCTGATTGTTTTAAATTGGACAAAATGACAATATAATATATGGAAAACGGGTGACAGAACCTTTTAACATAACAAGGAAACAAACATGATTGTTGCTTACATTGCGCTGGCGATTGTGATTTTGCTTTTCATGGTGCTTGTCCATGAGTTTGGTCACTATGTCGTCGGCAAAATTCTCAAATTTCGAATAACTGAGTTTTCGATTGGCTTCGGCTTTCCAATTTTTTCGCACATCAACAAAAAAACGGGTGAGAAATTTTCTCTTCGCATCTTTCCGCTGGGCGGCTATTGCGCTTTCTATGGTGAGGACGAAGAAAACGATGTGGTCGATGAGCGAGCCTTCAACAATCAAAAGCCTTGGAAACGAATTTTGGTCTTTCTTGCCGGCGTGACTGCAAATTTCATCACCTCAATCATCTTTTCGTGGATCCTTTTGTGCTGCTCAGGCTATGACGTGCCACAAGTGATGAAAAACGAGACCTTTTCCGCGCAAATCGGTCAAGAGCAAGTGGAATATGTCAACGAATTCAACGTGGGAGACGTCTTCACGCACATCAATGGTGAGAAAATTGACTTCGCCTTTGGCATCAACTTCAACCCAACAATCAATGAGCTTGGCAGCGAGGCGAACAAATATTACAACGAAAAGTTGAAGGCTTTTTGTGTCGAAAAAGGCGTCGAGACCTCAAACGGCGTCAGCAAAGAGGTGATGGAAGAGTTTTTGTCCACCGGCAACTTTGATGTGCAGTCTTTTGTCATGCACGTGTGCGCTGGCGACGAAGAGTTCGACAAGGAATATTACATTTTGCCAATCATTGAAGAATATCAAGAAGGCACGGGCGAAACGGCAGTCACAAAACAGCGCCTCTCCGTGAAGATTGGGCTGGAAAATCAAGTGATTGGCGCATATAAGTTTGGCGCGTGGGAGGGCTTTTGTCGCTCCTTTGAAATGGCTTTTGGCTTTGCGTGGGTTGTGCTGAAAGGTTTGTGGATGCTCATCACGTTCCAAGTTCCAATCACTGACATGGGCGGAACAATCACCACAATCTCGCTCATCGCTTCATATGCGCAGCAGAGCTTGTCATATCTTTTGTTCTTCATTCCGTTCATTGCGGCAAATTTGGCTGTGTTTAACATTTTGCCAATTCCGGCGCTGGACGGCTCGCACGTGCTGTTCACGCTCATTGAGTGGATACGCGGCAAGCCAATCAACCGAAAGGTCGAGGCCATCATTCACACGGTGGGGCTTTGCATTTTGTTCGGCTTTGTCATCATTGTTGACATTTTGCATTTTGTGCTGTGAAAATGAAAAAATAAAAAGAAGGCGCACTTGCTTTCTTTTTTTTGCTAGATTTTTCAACCGCTTGACAAAGAGTTGATTTTTATTTAAAATGAAAATATGAATTTTGAACAAGAGTTTCGGTTGCAGTTTGGCGATAAATTCTCCAATCTCAGTTTAAAAAGCATTGTGGCAAAAAAAGGTGACGCAAGCGTGACGGTCACTTTTCTTTATCCGTCCACCGACAAAGAGCTTTCCGACCAAGAAAAACGCGAAATCACCGCGTGGCTGAAAAACAAACTTGGGCTGGAAAAGATGAATTTGCGCGTCAAATTTTTGCGCGTTTTTGTGGAAGAAAGGCTGATTTTGAAGGCGGTCAAAGAATTTTTTGATGAAAAATATAAACTTGTCAGCACCTACACAAGCGAAAAGAGTTTCAAAGTGAAAATTTCGCCGATTGATGTGCAGGTGGAGATTGAGCTCAGCCCACGACTTAAAACACTTTTTGAAGAACATGACATTGCGGGCGAACTTGCAAAGTTTTTGCGGGCGAACTTTCTTGTCGATTTTGTTGTGACTGGCTTGGAAAACGATAAACTGATTGACGAAGTGGACATCGACAGCGCTGAAATTCACGCGACCTACAAGGTGACCAAAAAGTTTAAGGTGCAAATTTTGGAAGACGTTGCCGGCACACCAATTCGGGCGCAAACCGTCAAAGAGCCAGCGCCAAAAGAGGACTTTGAACACGAAATCCAAGCAGAACTCTCACAAAATGAAAGCGAAATCGATGACGGCAATTCGCAAGTCGAAAATGACGAAACTCAGCCCGAAAAAGATGAAGCCACTGAAAGCACAAGCAGTCAAAATGAGGGTGAGGCCGAAAATGACGAACTCATCTTTGCTTTTCCGGAAAGGATCAACGCCATTCGTGAGCC
>CANQWP010000043.1 GCA_947627585.1 uncultured Clostridia bacterium | reverse complement strand
GATCCCATCGGCAATTTCAAACTCTGCACCATTTCCTTGCACTTTTGTGTCAAAAAGCACAATGTCAAGCCCCGGATTTCTTCGCCAAGCCACGTTTTTGATGTCCTGAATGACTGCGCCCTCTTTGGATGTGACCACTCCAATTCTTTTGATGCTTTCTGGCATCTTTTTTTTGTGTGCTTCGTCAAAAAGCCCTTCACGAGAAAGCTTTTCTTTCAGTTCAACAAATTTTTGGTACAAAAGCCCTTGGCCGGCCTGCTCCACCTTTGAAACAACAAAGTTGAATCGCCCTGACTTTGTGTAAAAATTCGGCGAGCCCGTCACAACAACTTGTTCGCCTTCATGAAACTCCCCGGCAAGTTCGCCATAAAAACAAACGCAAGGAAGTGAGCTTTCTTCGTCTTTGATGGAAAAATATGTCGCCGTTTTTGACAAAGAAACGCCAAAAACTTCTCCAACAATTTTGATGTTGTGGAGAAGTTCTTCTGCGTTGAATATGTTTTTGACATAGTTGTTGAATTTTGTTACAGTGATTGTGTTCATATCATTTGATTATTGCCGAAATCAGCCCGTTTATGAATTTGTGCGATTTTGGCGTGCTGTAAGTTTTTGCAAGTTCAAGCGCCTCGTTGATTGCTACAGCCTTTGGCGTTTCGCAATACAAAATTTCTGTCAGCGCCACATAGACAATTGCAAGGTCAATTTTGAAAAGCCTGTCATATGAAAAGTTTTTCAAGTTTGCTTCAATTTTTTCGCGCAGTTCGTCTTTGTGCTGATGAAAAGCCTGCATGATGTCGTCAAAAAACTTTTTGTCCTCTTCTTTTTTCAACTCTTGCAAGTTTTCGCTGGACAAAAGCTCGTCAGGTTCATGAAAAAGCCCCTCAAAAACAAGTTTAAAAGCATTTTCTCGTGCAGTCTTACGCATTTTCGACCTCTTTGTCACAGTCAACATTGATGACGTGAATGTTGATTTTAAGCGGCTTGAGAGCCACCATTGTTGCGAGTGAATTTCGAATGTTTTCTTGCACGCGATATGCAATGTCAGGCACGCTGAACCCAACAAGAATGTTCAAAAACACGTCCACTGTCAGCGCGCCATTTTTTTCGAATTTGATTTCCACGCCGTCGTCATAGCGATTGAAAAGTTTTTTCCACCAAGGTCTTTGAGTGTTTGTCACGCTTTCCACGCCGTTGATTTCTTTTGCTGCCAAATTTATGATTGAGGTCAAAATTTTTCGGTCAAGAGTGATTTTTCCGCTTCCCTCTTGGTTTTTCACTGCCATAGTTTTCTCCTTGTGTTTTGTTTCCTAACAAACTCATTTTAGCACATTCAAAACACAATTTGCAAATCAATCAGCATAAATTATTACAATATTTCTAAGTTGAACTCCAAGTTGGTCGATGACTGTTGAGCAAATGTTTGCAACTTCAAGGTCAGTCAGGCTTTCTGCTTGAACAACAACGTTCACTTTGCTGTCCGAAAGCGCAATCACGCAGTCCGAAAAACCAAGAAGTTTGATAAGCCCTTCACAAGCAATTTCTTTGTCCATGCGGTCAATAAGTTCTTGTCTGGCATTTTTTGCATTCACAACTGCTGTGTCATTTGGATCGCCATTTTCGATGATGCTGTCATAATAAAGTTTTTGTTGGTCGCGTGTGCTTTCACGGCTTGTGCGATAGGTCGAGAAATAACTTCCCTCCATCACGGTTGTGTTTGTTTGCTGAATTTTGCTGTTGAGCGCAATGTTCAAATATCCCGTCACGCCAAGCAAGACAATCATAAGTGTAAGAATGATGATTTTTGTTCTCTTTTTCATGTTTAACTCCTTTTGCGGTTCTTCCGCCAAACTTTTTTCACCTTTCTTTTGTGCTTGTCCAAACTAAACTATGTCACTTTTTTGATGTATAGAAGTTTTCTGTTGTGCAATTTTTGTCGAAAACTGAAATTTGTCCAGAAGTTTCAGTTTCAAACAGTTTCTTTTGCATAATGGCCGGCTATGAAAGAATTTTGATGTCGTCCGCTTCAATTTCCAGCACAGTTTGCACCGCTTCAAGCATTTTCATTTTCACGGAAAAGTCCCCCGCTCCGCTTGAAACAATCACCACGCCTTTCACCACAGGAAACCACTCTTTCACCACCACTGGTTCGCCGTTCACCAAGATGATTGTCTCGCTTGTGATGACCACGTCCCCGCCGGTGCTTGTGCGCGTTTCAAGTTCTTTGGCATAGTCATATGTGAAGCCGCTTTCAAGAGTGACGATTGTGCTCACTTTTCCCGCGCCGGAAATTTTGGACAATACATTATCAAGTTTATTTTCCAGCCAGCCCACATATGCCTCAGCGGACGAAAAATTCGTGGTCGAATTTTCTTCTTTTTTGTCGCTTTTTGGCGAAGAGAAGAAGGAAAAATAAATCACGCACACAACAAGCGCCACAACAACCGCCAAAATGATTTGGATATGCTTGATTTTTTTCAGCTTTTCAAAAATTTCTTTAAGTTTTGACATATGCTCCTCCATTATTGCTTAAATTCCACTTTTACATCTTTCAAAAGGTCGAATTTTGAAATGATGTCGCCAATTTTGACTTTTGCTTTCACAATATCTTTACTTCCAAATTTTTCGCCATATTCAATTTCGCGCAAATCGACACAAACTCCAAAAATTTGCATGTCCTCGCAAAGCACATCGGCATTTATGGAAATCTTCACCCCCAAAAGCCCCTCGTCTTCAATATTGTGCGAAAGATCGTCAGTCAGCGCGGTCAACTTGTTTATGTTGACTTGATATATATAATTTTCTTGAATTGAAGTGTCAGGGCTGCCAAAAAATTTGTCAAAATTGAAGTCTTTTCCAAAAAGTTTTGGAAGTGGCAAAATTATGACCAGCAAAATCACAAAAGAGAAAATGACTTTTGTATATTTGTTGATTTGCCCTTCCGGCAAAACAAATTCCGCAAGCACGCTCAAAATCACGACGCATGCAATGGACAAAAGCCAGGCAGAAATTCCATTCAAAACGCACCACCTCCTTCAAAAAGGCCTAAATCACCAAATTGGCCGAGCACATCACAAGTCCAGTCAAGACAAGATACATAAACGCCACCGCCACCAATAGCGCGATAAGCAAACTCATGCTTTTTGAGATGTCGCCAACGAAATTTGCAATTTTGTGGTCGCCGATCGGCTCAATGATGCCCGCCATAAATTTGAGAGAAAGCATAAAAAGCACAAGATTGATGACCGGGGAAGCAATCGTGGCAAGCAAAAGGAACAGCCCCACTCCGCCAACAGCGTTTTTGATCAGCATGCTGCTTGCCAAAACGATGGAAAGCCCGTCCGAAACATATCCGCCGACAATGGGGATATAACTTTTGATTGCATATTTTGCCGTGCGAATGGAAAGTCCGTCCACCGCGCCCGCCATGACGCCCTGAATGGACACAAAGCCCAAAAAGATTGTGAAACACAGCCCGACCAGCCACTTGAAAGTTGACTGCAAGAAAGAGACGAATTTGTCAAGGCGAACATTGTTTGAAAGATTTCCAACAATGGAGAAAACGATGGAAAAGATGAAAAGAGGAAGAAGAACATAGGTGATAAGTGAAACAAAAACATTTGAAAGCAGCGCGATCGCCGGCTGATAGATTCCCACCGAGACTGAGCCGCCCACCGCCGTGAGAAGCGTCAAAAGGATTGGAAAGATGACATCAAACATGGCCTTGACGGTCATCAGTGTTGTGGTCGTGATGCGCAAAAGTTCCACAAGTGTTGTGCCAAGGAAAATGATGACCACGCCATATGTCACAAAATGGACAATGCCGCCGATTGACTTGCCGTTTGTAATTGGCTTCAAGTTTGCCACCATGCCACCCAAAATGGAGATTGAAATGATGCATGCGATGATGGGCAAAAACCCTTTCAAGCCGTCAAAGAAAATTGACATGATTGCCGAAAAAAACGAAGTTGAGTTTTCGGCATATTTTCCGGTGATGACCGTTTCAAGTTTTTCAACAAAAGACCCAGAGGCAAAAAGATTTTTGGCGTTTTTCGATAAATTTCCAAGCACGCTTTCAAGTTCAGAAAAATCAAGGTTTGAAAGTTGATTTTCAACTTCATCTTCAAGTTCTTTTTCCAAATCACCGATTTGTCCGCTGTCGGCATATGCAACATTCGGCACAAACCCTTGCGTGATGTCAAAACGCCCGCCAAAGCAAGAAAGAAAGATGAAAAACACGGCAAGAAGCGGAAAAAGTTTTCTCCAAAGGCTCTTCTTTTTGGAGAAACGTTTTTTTGAAAAAATCCCAAACATCATTTCGGCAAAAGCTGCATCACAATGTCCAAGATGCTGGTCACAATTGGAAGAGCCATGACCAGAATGATGATTTTTCCGCCCAGAAGCACTTTGTCGCCCAAACTTTGATTGCCGGTGTCATTGCAAAGGCTTGCGGTGAATTCGGTGAGATATCCCACGCCAATAATTTTGAAAATAATTGCATAGAGCGAAGAATTTATGCCGGAAGTTTTGAAGATGCTTTGAAAGACCTGAAAGACCTCGCCAAGATATGAAAGCATGAAAGCCACAATCAAAATTCCGCCAACAATCGAGATGAGAATGGCAAAATCAGCCCTGACCGGTTTGACAATCAGGCATGCCACACACGTCACAATTGCAATTGCAAGAATTTTGTATAATGTGTTCATTCAAAACCCCGAAATTTAAACGAAAATAAAATCAAATAAAAAAATAAATTAAATAAGATTAAAAATTAAAATATATAAAAAATTAAAAAATTTGTCAAAAATTAAAAAATTTGTAAAAAAATCAAATTTAATATTTAATCAAATATTTTTTTGTCGTATTTTGTCGAATAGAAAATCATTTAAGATTTTTTTGTAATAAAATGCTGTTTTTTTTGTTAAAAAAATTGCTTTTTTTATTATTTATTTAAATTTTTTGTTTATATTGTTTTTTATATTATTAAATTTTATTTCATTGTTTTTTATATTATTAAATTTTATTTCATTGTTTTTTATATTATCGACAAATTGAACATTGTGCGGATCGAAGAAAACAGGTCGCCAATCATCGAAAGCACCATAAAAAGCACAATGACAACGCCGGCAAGAGTGGCGAGCGTTGAGATGTCCTCTTTTCCGCTGTTTCGCAATATTTGTCCAATGACGGCTGTCAAAATTCCAATCGCTGCAATTTTGAAAATGATTTCCACATCCAATTTGCACCACCTCCTTGTTTTTGAAATTTAGCAGGACAATATGATTTGAAATTAAAGCTCTTTAAAATTTTGTTTAATCAAATTGAGAATTTTGTTTTGCAATCAAATCATGATGATTGCAAAAAACAGTCCTGCGACCACGCCCAATTTGATTGAAAGCGAGCCATATTTTTTTTGCTCTTCATCACATTTTTGTTTGATTTCGCCAAAACGGGCAACAAATGTTTGAATCTCTTTTGTTTGATTTTCCACATCACTTCTTCCAAGCGTTTTGAGAAAAAGCAAAATCAAATCCTTCTCTTCGCTTTTCAAGCAGTCCGCTTTTTTGAAAATTTCTTCATTTGTCAGTTCGCAGTTTTTGTCAAGATATTTGACAAAATTTTCGTCCACGCCCAGCAAGTTTTTCTTTGCACTGGCATCAAAATTTTGCAAAAGGACTTTCAGCCGTTCACGCGAAAAGTTGATTTCAAGCGAAAGTTTGTCAGCAAGCGCAATCAGCGACGTGAAAAATTTTTTGCGTTTCATATATTTCATCGAAAAGAAATATCCCACGCCCAAACATATGAAAAACACCAAAATAATCAAAATATATTTCATCTTTTTCTCCTTTTGAAGCGATTGAGTTCAAAAACTCAGTTTGGCAAATAGACCCGCGCCAAGTTTTCGTTATATATCCCCTCATATGTGCCGGGCCCATTGCGCTTTGAGAGCAGCACAAAACGCTTGAAAACTTTTTCTTTCAAAATTTGTTCAAAAAGTGGCTTTTTGCAGAAAGTCTCCATGCTGTCCGCATGCGTTGATGCCAAAAGCCTCACTCCGCACGATGTCGCATATCTCACCGCAGCAATGTCCTCTTCTTGTCCAAGCTCATCGGTGACGATGATGTCAGGGCTCAGCGCACGAATGCCGTTTTCAAAGCCCACCTTTTTTGTCGAAAATGCGATTTTGTCCGTGAAAGCCGAGTTTATTCCGCAGTCAAGTTCCCCGCGCTCGTCGAGAAGAAGAATGTTATAAGAAAGTCCTCGCTCGGAGAGTTGCGACACAAAGTCGCGCAAAAAAGTCGTTTTTCCGCACCCTGGCGGGCAGGCTCGGGATCAATGAGGATGAGACTGAGACCATGAGGGGGTACATTGAGGGGAAGAACTTCGCCGCGCTGAATGCGCTCCTCGCCCCCTACAGCGCTGCCCGGGAGGGCAGGGCCCTTGGCATGCTG
>CANQWP010000042.1 GCA_947627585.1 uncultured Clostridia bacterium | reverse complement strand
GGATGGCCTTTCCATCATGTTCATATGCCATGCCGGCCTCATACATAGTTTCGTGAAAATATAAATCACCACCTTGTTTTTGTATAAGTTTATAATTTTGCAACAAAGCCAATGCTTCTTCTTCCGAAAAAAACAGATCTTTATCCACACAATTAAATCGCACAGGTTTTCCACCAGCAATTTGTGTAAACAAATTTTGAGAAACTGCTATGCTGAAATTTGTGTCAACAAGTTGATGTTTTGTCAAAGGAATTTCAATGAAGTCATCGTCAGCACTTTTTTGACTCTTTTTTATTACACGAGATAAATAATTTTCAAGACTATTGAATTCTTTAATAAAATTATCTGAATCTAAAATGCTTTTATATTCAATATTTTCTTCCATAATCGCCCCAATATAAGCTTATTATATCATATAACTAGGAACAAGTCAAGAATATGGTATAAAAACATGCGAAAAAGCACCAGTTTTTTAATATTTTTAAAAAAAAGTTTGCTTTTGAAGAGCAAACTTTATTTTCTTTTTATCAGCTTAAAAAGTTGTTGCGAAAGCAGTTGCAGCCGGACGTGGTGACAAAGTTGTTGTTTGTGTTTGAAAGCCCCAGCAAGAGAAGAAGCAAAATGTTTGTGTTTGTGGCAAGATTTGTGTCGTTGTTGGAACTCAAGACCGAAAGCAAAAACACCCATAAGAAGTCTTGTGACATTGTTTTTTCCTCCTTTTCAACAAAAATTTTCCATTTAAGTCAAAAAGCGACAAAACTCACTTTGACTTTTCCTCATGTGTGCATTTATCATTCTTTTGCGTGGGTTTCATTTTCTTAATATGAATTGCCCGCCAAAAATGTCACAAAAAAAGGGGAAAATATGAACAAACTTTTGAGAATTTCGGAAAGAAACAAGTTTGAAGTGCAAGAACTTTTGCCAAACGACCGCTGCGCAAACAAATTGGCGCTCTATTTTCAAAATTTTTCTGACCAAACGCGCATCAAAATTTTATCTGCGCTTTCAATCAAGGATCTTTGCGTCAACGACCTTTCAAAAATTTTGGGCATCAACCAAACCACCATTTCGCATCAACTGAAAACGCTCAAAGATCAAGAGATGGTGGACTATCGCCGCGAGGGGAAAATTTTGATTTATCACATCAAGTCTCCCGCCGTCAACGAGATGATGATGTATGCCGTCAAAGAATTGAAGTGATTTTGCGTGAATTTTGCGCAAAAAAGGCAAAAAAAGCATTGAATTTTTCTGTTTTGCTTGACTTTGAAAAACAAAATATATAAAATAAATTGCGTTATGCAAAAACTTTTGCTTCATTCTTGTTGTGGGCCATGTTCGACCGTTGTGATTGAAAGGCTGAAAGAGCGCTTTGACGTCACGGTGTTTTATTTCAACCCGAACATTGAGCCGCGCGAGGAATATGAAAAGCGCAAGGCTGAGCAGAAAAAAGTTTGCCTTTTTCACGGAGTGCCGTTTGTGGACGGGGACTATGACAACGAGGGTTGGCGAAATTTTGTCAAAGGCTTGGAGGGCGAGCCGGAAGGTGGAAAAAGATGTGAACAATGCTTTGTTTTTCGCTTGAGAAAGACGGCGCAACTTGCAAAAGCAAGGGGATTTGACCTTTTTGCGACCACGCTTTCGGTCAGTCCTCACAAAAACACCGAACTCATTAATCGCGTGGGCGAAGAAATTTACCGCGAAGAGCAAATTGAGTTTTTGCCAGAAAGTTTCAAGAAAAAAGACGGATATTTGCGCAGCATTCAAATTTCCAAAGATTTGAATTTATATCGCCAAAACTATTGCGGCTGCGATTTTTCAAATTGGCACAAAAACAAATAAAAAGAGGTTGCTTTGATTTTAAGAAGAAGATATAAAATTGAAAATGTGGCAGAAAAGAAACGCAATGAATGGGTTACTCTTTTTGTGCGGCTTTTTGTGGCACTTGTGCTTGTGTTTTTTTCCATATTCTTCATTTGGTATGCCATCTTTTTGAGTTCGCACAGCTATTATCGCGTTGACGGGGCATCAATGGTGCCAACGTTGAACGCGGACATTTCGCCAAGCAAATTTGATGAAGCGCAAGGAATTTCTTATGACTGCGTATATGTGGACAAAAAGGCAGATCCGAAACTTTTTGACGTTGTTGTGATCAACACCCATCAAAAAAACGCCGACAAGACCAACAAAACAATCATCAAACGTCTGATGGCAACGGGCGGCGACTTTGTCACCGTCGCAAAAACAGTCGATCAAGACGGAACAGAAAGAATGGGCTTTTTCAGAATTCCAAAGGGCACTGACAGAGCTGATTATCTCGATGAGCAAGGCTTGCTGCTTGAAAGTGGCGAGAATGGATATGAAATCTATGAGCCAAACAGCATTTGGGCGCACAAAAAGAATTTTGAACAGCCGCTGACGTTCTCTTTGAAAGTGAAGGTGGGTGGAGAAGAAATTGAAAACGAATATGATTACAATTTCTATCTGACATTTTTGAAACAATATGGCTCCGAAAATGAGTCATTTGGCTATTTTGTTTCATCAACCGGCTTGCTTTATGTTCAAGTGCCGGAAGGGAGCTTTTTCTATTTGGGCGACAACCGTGCGCACAGCTCTGATTCAAGAGAAGACGGCTTTCGAAAAGTGGAAGACATCGTTGGGCCGGTGGAAATTGTGATTTACAACAACAACTTTTTCAAGAGAATTGGCACTTTCATGACCTACTTTTTCAAAGAAGTCGAGAAATTTTTTGCAAGATAGTCAAAATCGTTTGGAAATATCGCACAAATGTGCTATTATGAAAACAGCATTAAGGTGCAAATAACAAAAAAAGGAGAATCAAAAAATGAACAAAGGTGAATTCGTGAAAGCTGTTGCTGAAAAAGCAAACTACACTCAAAAAGACGCAGGAGTTCTTTTTGATGCCGTTATCGACACAATCGTTTGCGTTTTGAAAAAAGGAGAAAAAATTCAAATTCCTGGATTTGGATCTTTTGAACTTGTAAAGAAACCAGCAACAACGAAAATCAACCCACTCACAAAGAAACCTGTCAAAGTTGCTGCTTGCAAAGTTCCAAAATTCAAATTTGGAAAATCTTTCAAAGCAATTTTCAATGCTTAACATTTGCACTAAACAAAAAAAACGCCGAGAAGTCGGTGTTTTTTTTATTGTGTTTTTCATTTTTTCATATTTGATTATTTGCATTTTTTCAGCGGTCAATGTTTCAGTTATCAAAATTTTTCATTTCTTTTTCAAAGTCGATGATGATGTAGCCTTGTGGCATTGTGCAGAGTGGGCATTCTTTCCAACCCTCTTTTTTGATTTCCACGTGGCCGCAGTTTGAACACTTCCATTCTGTGGGCTGATTGCGCTTGTACATTTTGTTTGACTTATATAAATCGGCCAAATATTTCAAAATTTGATGATGCGTGCTTTCAGTTTGCGCAATAAGTTCAAAAGATTGGGCAATGTCCAAAAAGCCCTCGTCACGCGCGATGCGGGCAAAACTTGGATAGATGTTCTCCGCTTCGGAAAGTTCAATCAGGCTCTCTTGCAAAAGACTGGTGGAAAGTTCGGGCGCATCAAAAGGATAGCCCGCCTCGATGGCGATGTTCTTCACGCTGCCGCCGCTGTGCTTCAAGATGTGGTCATACACCACTTTGGCGTGCGCCATTTCGTTTTTTGCAAGCGTTTTCATCGTGTCCGACAGAAATTTTTGTTGGTCTTGAAGCGCCATTTTGGACATGAATTGATATCGCGCTCCGGCTTGACATTCAGCGGCAAAAGAGCGCGCCAAATTTGTTTTTGTTGTGCTTTCATTGAAATTCATTTTTGTTTCTCCTTTTCACGAAAGAAATATTGCCAAAATTTATGCCTTTAAACATTTGCTTTTTTTGTTATTTTTGTTTAAAATAAAAACATAAATGGCTGGCGTGGAGAAGATTGTTGAAAAGGAGAGCGTTTCATGTTTCTTGGGGACAATGGAAAAGCAGGAAAGTTTCATCACATTCGAAGAAATTTTGATATTTTGATTGACAACGAACAATTCACTTTGCAAAAATTGTCGCGTGAATTGGGCTTTTATTCCATAATGAAAATTGGCGCCGAAAAAGAAGTTGAAGTTGTTTTTGACACCGAAGGCAAACTTCTTTCTGGCTCGGGACTGCTTTTGAGAAAAAAGACAAACGCAGAGCGCACATATTTTTCTCTTGTGCGCATTTCAAGCATGAAGAATGTGACTGACAGAGAGAAGAAATATTTTCTTGGCGAGTGTGAAGCGAACGATTTGCCAAGCGACTTTCCTGTCCAAATTGCCGACGGCATCAACCACGTTTTCAACAATCTGTTCACGGTCAATGTTGTGGACATCGTCAAGCACTGCTCACCATATATTCAAATGGAAATTTTGGGAGACAAATATAAAATCATAAGCGGAACGGGCTATGAAGCCGAATTTGCTTTTGAGACACTGAAAGTAAGAGATATGCGCACCGGAAGAAAGGCAAAAATTCGAAATTTCTCGCTTAACATGGAAGAAAAGCCGGGATATGAAAAAGAAAGAGAGCACATTTTGGACATCATTGACCGAAAATGCAAAGAACTTGTGTTCACAAATCGAAACCGTTTTGAAATTGCCGAAGTTGCCGTGAGAATTCCTGTTCAAAAGCCGACAGAAAACGGCAAAGACGCACCAAAGAAAAAGAGCAAAAAAGAAATCAAAGCGGAAATGAAAAAGAAACAAGAAGAAGAGCAAGAATGATTGCTCTTCTTTTGTTGATTTACATTTGTTATTTTTGAAGATTTCGTTTTGAAAAATGGTTGTCCGGCATATCTTATTATGTGAAAAAGGACAAACTCGGGTTTTGGACAAAACTTTCATATGGCATTGGCAATTTGGGATATGGCTCAACGGGGCAAACTGTCAGCAGCATGATCATGTTTTTTGCGACCAGTGTGCTTGGCCTTTCGGGTGCCGTTGTGGGCGCAACAATCGCCATAACTTCGCTTTGGGACGGGCTCTCTGATCCGCTTGTGGGCGCGCTTTCCGACCGCACAAAAAGCAAGTTTTTTGGGCGCAGGCTGGGGCATATGCTTTTTGCGTGCTTCACTCTTGCTCTCAACAACATTCTGCTTTGGCTTTGTCCGGTTGGAGCAAAAGACTGGGTGCTTGTGGCGTGGCTTTTGATGTTTCTGCTTTTGCAGGAGACCTTCAACACCTTTTTTGCCACGCCATATGCCGCACTTTGCATCGACATCGCGCCGGACTATAACGACCAAACAAAAATGCAAGGCTTCAAGACAGTTTTCTACATTTTGGGGCTGATTTTGCCAAGCATTTTGATGTATGTTTTCATGCCATCGTCCACACTTGGCGCGCAGGCACAGTTCAATCGCGACGCATATGTTTCAATCGCGTGCGTCAACTCCGCGCTGGTGATTTTGTGCGGACTCATCACCATTTTTGGCACAAGAAAACGTGTGCGCTCCATGCCGAACTATGACGCCGCACTCGGTGAAGATGGCGAAGGAAAAAGCACGGCTGAGAACGGAGAAGTTTTAGACAAAAATTCAAAAAAACGCGAAAAAAGCGGCTTTTTTGCAAGATTTTCAAAAAAAGAAAGCGCAAAAAACACAAAAAAACATGAAATTGAAAAGAAAAGGCAAAAAAGCGGAGCGGGCAAATCTCGAAAAGAGAGCAGCATTGGGAAAATCATGGCGGGATATGTTGAGACTTTCAAAAAGCCAAATTTTCGCGTTGTAATGCTGGGCTATTCTGTGTGCCTGATTGCTTCTGTGTTTATCACTTCTGTTGGAATGCACCTTTTCACCTTTTGTTTTGGCTTTTCCAGCGTGCAAATCTCTTCGCTCATGATTTGCTTCTTTGGCGGGGCGATTTTGTCGCAACTTTTGTGGGTGAATGTGGTCAAAAAATATGACAAAAAACAAACGCTCATTTTTGCGCTTTGCGTCATGCTTTTTGGCATTGCAATGACAAGCATCACGTTTTTGTTCCGCCTTTATGCATCACCGGACCGCATCTTTTGGTTTGTGTTGCCGTGTCTTTTCATTTGCGGTATCGGCTCGGGCGCGCTTTATTGCTTGCCGCACTCCATGTATGCCGACGTCGTCACAATGGAGCAATACAAAACCGGCGTCAACAACTCGGGGCGCTACACAGGCTATTACACCTTCACATACAACTTTTCAAATTCAATCGCGTTGCTCTTCATTGGGCTGTTGCTCGATTTGGTGAAATTTGACAGCTCCAAGACCACCCAATCGCTTGCGGTGCAGTCGGGGCTTGGGAAAATTGTGTTTTTTGGAAGCGCCATCGCCATCACGGTGGCAATCATCATCTTTTCAAAATATTCCATCAAGCGCAGCGACGTGCTGAAAGTCCAAATCACCGCGAACGAGAAAGAAGGTGACCCTCAAAGAACGGCGAAAAAACAAAAAATTGCGAATTGACGATGTCATCCTGAGAAAGCAAAGCGAATGAAGGATCTCTGCCAGCCAATGAGATTAGCGAAACATTAAAACTCAAAAATTTATAAATAGAATAATTCGCGCGGAAATACACAATCTATTTTCATGAAAAAAATGAAAATTTTGACACTTTTGCTGTGTTTTTGTGCGATTTTCACGCTTTTTGGCTGCGGAGAAAAAGAACTTCCGGCGGCAAAAATCACGCGTGATGATGCGCGCACGGGCGGAAGTTTGAGTTTTGTGTATGACAAAAA
>CANQWP010000041.1 GCA_947627585.1 uncultured Clostridia bacterium | reverse complement strand
TGGGGACAGCATCATGTCCGGCATCACATATGGAAAAGTGAAGGCCATGTTTGACGAAAACGGCAAGCCGGTCAAGAAAGCGCCACCATCAACGCCGGTTTCAGTGATGGGCTTTAACGAAGTCCCAAATTCTGGCGATGCAGTTTATGCAGTTGAAGAAAGCTTGTCTAAACAAGTCATCAATGAACGCATCAACAAAATTAAAGAAGAGCGCGCTCGCCACACGTCCGGCGTAAGCGCCGATGACTTCATGAGCAGAATTCATGAGGGCAGTTTGAAGAGCTTGAACATCATCATCAAAGCCGACACACAAGGTTCTGTTGAGGCCCTTAAAGCGTCGCTTGAAAGCATAAGAAACGACGAAGTCAAAGTTGTTTGCTTGCACGGCGGAGCGGGCGCAATCACCGAAAGCGACGTGCTTTTGGCGCAAACGACCGGCGCAACGCTGATTGCTTTCAATCTTCGCACGCCAAGCAAGATGACCTCCATGATGGACAGCTTGAAAGTGCAATACATCGAAAGCAAAATCATCTATGAAGTTGTCGATCAAATCACGCGACTTTCAAAGGGCATGATGGCGATTAAATATGAAGAAAAATACATCGGCAGTGCTGAAATTCGCGTTGTCTTCAAACTTTCTACAGCCGGAAAAGTTGCGGGAAGCTACGTGCTCGACGGAAAAATTCAAAGAAATGCCATCGCAAAAGTCAAACGCGGGGGCGAAATTGTTGGCGAAACAACAATCGAAAGCCTTAAGATTGTCAAAGACGAAAAAAGCGAAATCGCAAAGGGCTTTGAATGCGGAATCAAACTTCATGACAACATTGATTTTGCCGAGGGCGACATCATTGAGGCATACATCAAACAAGAAATCAAGAACGACTGACAAACAAGGAATTATTGTTCTCAACATAATTCCTTTTTGTTTAAAATCAACATGTTGTGGTAGTATGTACAAATAAAGCACGCATAATACACCATATTTTGTGGTGATATGCAAAAGGAGAAGAAAATGGCAAACAGAATGGAAAGAGCAAACAGTGAAATTCAAAAGGCGCTTATTGAGATCATTCAAACAAAAATGAATGACCCGCGCTTGAAACAAATTGTCAGCATAACCGAAGTGGAGACCACGCCGGACTTTAAATTTTGCAAAGCCAAAGTCAGCGTTTTGAACGTTAAAGAAATTTCAAACGTGACGTCAATTTTGCAAAAAAGTGAAGGATTCATCAAGCGCGAGCTTGCCAAACTTGTCAAAATGCCGCAAGTTCCAAAAATCAACTTTGTTGTTGACAAAAGCACGCTGAGCGCCATTCGCGTGGAAGAAATTTTGCGAAATCTTGACATTCCAAAGGAGGAAGAAGATGATGACTGAGACCGCTTCAAGCAAAATTTTCAAACTTTTTCAAAAAGCAAAAAAGATTGCAATTTTCACTCATATCAATCCCGACCCTGACGCATATGGCTCGGCATTCGGGGTGCGTGAGATGTGCAAAGACATGGGGAAAGTTGCCGAAGTTTTTGCTGTGAAAAACCCGGAGAGTTATCTTGACCAAATTTTTCCTTTGACCGAACTTAAAACAAAATTTTCGGCGGAAGAATTTGATATGGCCGTGATTGTTGACGTCAACGCTCTTTCTCGTGTTCATCAAAGTTTTAGAGAAGAAATTTCAAAGGCAAAAACTGTCGTTGTTTTGGACCATCACTTGCAGGGCGAGGAGTTCACAAACAATCAGCTTGTGGACACAAAAATGGCAGCGTGCGCGCAGCTTGTTGCGCACTTTATGCTCGACAACGGCCAAACCATCACGCCAAAAACAGCCACATATCTTTGGGCGGGCTTGATGGGTGACACCGACCGATTTTTGCACTCAAATCTTTCGCATGATGTGCTTGAAATTGGCCTGAAACTCTATGATGCGGGCGCTGACACACAGTTTGTGTATGACAAAATGTATCGAACAAACTCTTTGCGAGACATTGCGCTTCAACGAAAGTTTTTTGCAAACACAAAGTTCAATTCTGGGAAAACTGCCGGCTTCACGATTTTCACCCAAAAGGACATCAAAAAGCTTGGCATCGACCAAGAAATGATAAAAAAATTCACGAATTGCATTGTTCAGCTTGACGGGGTTTTGGCATCTTTCTTGGCGATTGAATATGAGGCAAATCACTTTAAAATCAGCATTCGCACAAAGGGCTTGGACGCGCGAAGTTTCGCCATTCAACAAGGTGGCGGCGGACATGTTTGCGCATCGGGCTTCAATTTTGATGGGACAAAAAAACAGCTACGAAGAAATGCAAAAAAATGGTGTGAAGAAATTTTGAAAATGAAATAACTTCGTGAAAAGATGTTTGGTGAAGAAATGGGAAAAGATTTCATGCAAAGCGGAATAATTTTGGTGAACAAGCCCGTTGGCGTGTCGTCCAACACCGCCGTTAACATCGTCAAACACGCCGTCGGCGCAAAGAAGGCTGGGCATCTTGGCACGCTTGATTTGGAGGGTGCAGGACTTTTGCCGGTCACAATCAATTCTGCGACCAAACTTTTTGACATCTTCCTTCAAAAGAACAAAACATATCAAAGCGAGTTTGTGTTTGGCTTTGAGACAGACACTCTTGACATGGCGGGAAAAATCATAAAACAAAAACCTTGCGACATTTCACGAGTGGAAGTTGAAAAAGCTTGCAAAGAAATGATTGGAAAATCGCTTCAAATGCCGCCAATTTACTCCGCGAAAAAGGTTGGCGGCAAGGTGGCATACAAAGAGGCTCTCAAAGGCAACCTGCTTGAGCTTAAGCCGAAAGAAATTGAGATTTTTGACTTGAAAGTGCTGGAACAGACCGACAAAAACACCTTCAAGTTTGAGATTTCTTGTTCAAGCGGGACATACATTCGAAGTCTTTGTCGCGACTTGGCGGAAAAGCTTGGCATTTTTGGCACGATGAAAAACATATTGCGCACAAAATGCGGAAATTTTGACATCAAAGACGCGTTCACGCTTGAGCAAATCAAAGCGGGAGATTTTAAAATCATTCCTTGCGGCGACGTGCTTGAATATCCAATTTTGTTTTTCAACAGGTCTTACGCCAACAAACTTTTGAACGGAGTTGTTTTCACAATGGACGAGGTGGACGACTTGATTGCTCACAAGCCGGACGGGACCTACAAAATCATTTGTGAAAGGAACATTTTGGGGTTGGCTGAAAAATCAAACGGAAAACTGAAAATGACTTTGAGATTGTGAAGTTTTGATAACACAAAACATAAAGGAGAGAGGAATGAGCGGAATTTTGTTTGGCCCGGCGGGCAACAGTGAAAGTTTTTATGCACAAGGCCACAAAACGACCTTGGAAACGCCGAAATGGCTGACTGAGCAGGGCGCTGGGCGTTTTGAGGGTGGACTTGACCTTTTTGAATATTCTTTTGGACAAGGCTATCGCATGAACATGGCCTCGGCGGAGGAACTTGGAAAGGAGTTTGCGCGTTTTGGCATTGAAATTTCCATTCATGCGCCATATTTCATCAACTTCGCCAATCCAGACCCGGAGATGTATGAAAAATCACTGGGCTACATACGCACGGGCATCAGGTTTATGCGTGCTTTCGGAGCAAAGCGGTTCACTTTTCATGCTGGCTCTTGCGGAAAAGAAACGCGTGAAAACGCGCTTGCGCTGATGACCGAACGCTTCAAAGAGTTTATGCCAACTTTTGAAAGTGAACTTGACGAGGGAATGTTCCTAAATCCCGAAACTATGGGCAAACAAATGCAAATTGGAACGTGGAAAGAGATTATCGACCTTTGCACAATCTCAAAAAAGCTTATGCCAACTTTCGACTTTGGGCACATTAACGCGCTGACACAAGGCACGCTGAAAAGCAAAGAGGACTATCAGCGCATTTTCGACTATTGTTTTGAGAAACTGGGCGAGGAGCGCACAAAGAATGCTCACATTCACTTTTCAAAAATTCAATATGGCGAAAAGGGCGAAATTCGGCACCTCACTTTTGACGACATGCTCTATGGCCCGGAGTTTGAGCCGCTTTGCGACTGCCTGATCGAAAACAACATGAATTGCCACATCATTTGCGAGAGCAACGGCACAATGGCGGAAGACAGCTCCACAATGAAAGAGATATATCTCAAAAAATGCGGAAAAATTTGAAAAATGTTAAACCTTCCTCTTGTCATCCTGAGCGAAACAAGGTGTAGTCGAAGGATCTCTTCTGGTCAGAGACTCTGTCTAAACAGGCTCCTTGGCTTATTGAGATTCCTCCACTCACTTCGTTCGGTCGGAATGACATTAAGAAAACTTTCTTTATTTTGCACATTTCCTGCGAGTTTTTTTGACAAAACGCTTGATATTCGCGTAGGAATATGATATAATCAACTCGATAAGTTTTGAAAATCATGTTTTGATTTGAAAATCGTTCACAAAAACAAATTTAGGAGTTTATTTTTATGGTTACAGCAGGAGATTTCAGAAAAGGAACAACATTCGAAATGGACGGCGCGGTTTACAGCGTCACCGATTTCATGCACGTAAAACCAGGCAAGGGCTCGCCGTTCGTTCGTGCAACAATCAAAAACGTCATGACGGGGCAAGTGAAAGAAACAACTTTCAACCCAAGTGACAAATATCAAGAAGCGGTCATCGAAAAGAAAGAAATGCTCTATCTTTACAACGATGGCGACCTCTATTATTTCATGGACAACGAAACATATGAGCAAATGCCTCTCAATCGCGACACTGTTGCTGATGCGTTGAACTTTGTCACAGAAAACATGCCAACAACAATGTATATCTACAAAGGCGTACCATTTGCCGTATATCCGCCAACTTTTGTTGAACTTGAAGTTGTTGACACCGAGCCTGGAATTCAGGGCGACACATCAAAAGCGTCCAAAAAGCCGGCCAAACTTGCCACAGGCTACACAATCAACGTTCCGCTTTTTGTCAACATTGGCGACATCATTCGCGTGGACACTCGCGACGGCTCATATATGGAAAAAGTGAACAAATAAAAAAATCAATCAAAAAAAGTTGCCTTTCAAGAGGCAACTTTTTTAATCTTCCAAACCAATCAAATAATCAGCCGAAACTTTGAAATATTCTGCAGTTCGCTTTAAACTTGTGATGCTTGGATCGGCCTCGTCATTTTCCCAACGAATTACCGCAGCGTCGCTGACGCCAATTTTTTCACCAAAATTTTTTGCGGAAAGATTTGCTTCTTTTCGCAATTCTCTTAATCTTTCACCAAAAATTTTCATCAAAGCAATTATACATAATTTTTTTGTAAAATTGCTTGACTACTAACTATAAGTAGTGTTAATATATACTTATACTACAAAAAGTTAGTGCCAAATTATAAAAGGAGAAATATGGAAAACGATTTTGATATTAGAAAATTTTTGTTAGAAAATTTTTGTTAGAAAATTTTTATGACAGAAAAGATGTGATGACTTTGAGTGAAAAGGGGAAGGTTTTTGCAAATGCGATGGTCGAGTTTGAAAACACACTTTCAAAGTCGCAAATGGCAAAATTGGAAGAGGTTTTGAATTTGCAGGTTGATGCGCACGACGAAGAAATGGAAAAATTGGTAGATTGGTGTGTGAATATTCTCAAAAAATAAAGAATGGACTTGCCATTCTTCCTTATTTTTCATTTCATTTCTCATCCACGCACTTTTTGATTTGTTTCAGCCATTTTGTGAGGGTGCCGTCCTCAATCAAGGCTTTCAAAAGGCCTGGCTTTGCTTTTTCAATCTTAAGTGCGAAGGAAATGAGGCACATCATATAGTCAAACGACTTGTCTTTCATGGTGACTTTGCGCAAGCTCTCAATGTTATCGTCCAGCAAAAGCAGTTTTTCTGGGGTTTTGACTTGGAATTCTTTGAAATCTTCAACAAAATTTTGGACATCTTCGTCATAAATCACGTGCGGCGTTTGGAGCACAATGTTGTCGCTTGCTGTGTCGCCAGACCATTCGCCAGCGCTGTCCATATCTTTGAAAACTTTGAGATATTTGATGATTTTCTCATAGACTTTCGTCTTTTCTTGCTCTTTTTTGAAACAATTCCAGCACAGGCCACGATATTTGTCGTCTCCGCCAATTTCAATTTCGCTTCCGTCGGTGACGAGGTGGCCTTTCACAAAGCGGCCGTTCATGATGGCTTTTTTGCCGCACTCGCACACGCTTTTGATTTCTTGAATGCTGTCAGCAACTTCCAAAAGGCGTTTGCTGCCTTCAAAAAGTTCGCCTTTGAAGTTGGTCTTGAGGCCATAGCACAAAACAGGCGCTTCTTCCGCGATTTCACGCAGCTGGTCAATTTGCTTTTTTGTGCAAAATTGGCATTCGTCCACAATGACCACTTGAACGCCGTTCTTTTCGCGCTCTTCTTCAAACAAGTCCTGCAAATTTTCGGTGTCGGCAAAGGCGATGCATGGCGCGGAGATGCCGATGCGCGAAACGACCTCGTCCGATTTGAAACGATTGTCAATTCTTGGCTTCATGAGGAGCACATTGATGCCTTTTTGAAGATAATTAAAGCGGCACATCAGCGCCGAAGCGGACTTCGATGAGCCCATTGCACCAAACTTGAAATATAACTTTGCCATAATTCACCTCACACTTTTATTATCATATCAAATTCCTCTCGAAAAACAAAATGAAAATGTAAAATGGTGAAAAATTCTTTGCAAAAACGGTGAGAAATATTATAAAATATTTCAAAGAAAACTGCTTGGAGAAAAAACTTGAAAGATTTGTCACATATTCGAAATTTCTGCATAATTGCGCACATTGACCACGGCAAAAGCACGCTGGCGGACAGGCTTATTGAACTGACCGGCACCGTCTCAAAGCGCGACATGCAGGACCAGATCCTTGACAGCATGGAACTTGAACGCGAAAAGGGCATCACAATCAAACTTGCGCCGACAAGACTTGTGTATGACTATCACGGTGAGGAATTTGAACTCAACTTGATTGACACGCCGGGGCACGTCGATTTCACTTATG
>CANQWP010000040.1 GCA_947627585.1 uncultured Clostridia bacterium | reverse complement strand
CACGCGGCCAAACACAGTGAATTTGTCAGCAATTTGCGCCACTTCTTGAAGGCTCATGTTTTCAAGAGAGACATATTTGTCCCAATTTTCCACGCCAACGCGCTTGGCGATTTTTGAAACGGTAAGGGCATCATCTCCGGAGATGATTTTCACATTGACATTGTTTTCTTTGAACCATGCGATGGTTTCAACAGCGTCCTTTCGAATGTGATCCTCAAGGGCGAAAAGCGCGATGAGTTTTCCTTTTCTTCCAGCCGTTTTTTCGTTGAAAGCGCTTGTGTCTTCCACCAAGCCAATCACACGCAAGCCCTGTTCGGCGAAATGATTTATTTCGGCTTTTTGCGAACTTGTAAGAGCGCATTTGATGAACGGCACGGCACCGAGATAATATGTTTTTCCATTTGTGAGCGTGGTCACCGAAAATTTGCGTGCCGAAGAAAATTCGACCACCTCTTTGACATTTTTTGAAAGCTCTTTCCCAAAATGTTCAGTGAGGGCAAGACTGGTTGCATTTGATGTGGTTTGCGAAGCCAAAATTGTTTTCATTATTTTTTTGACATTTTCCGTTTTTACACCGCTTTGGGCGGAGACACTCACAACCTTCATTGTGCCGTCAGTGATCGTGCCGGTTTTGTCCAGGCAAAGCACGTTTGCGCGTGCAAGCATCTCGATGGAATATAAATTTTTGACCAAAGTTTTCTTTCGTGCAAGCCTTATGACACCCACAGAAAGCCCAATTGTGATCAAAAGATACATCCCCGCCGGGATCATGCCTGTCACGGCGCCGCTTGTGTTTGTGACAGCTTGCTGAATTGGTGAGCCCACCACATAGATCTCTTTAATGAACGTCAAAACTCCGAGCGGAATTAAAATCACCAAAATCACTTTGATGAGACTGTTCAAATCTTTGAAAAGGTTGGACGTTTGCGTTTTGAAGTCTTTTGTGGTCTCGGCGACGGTCTGGATGTAGTTGCTTTTTCCGACCTTGTCCACGCGAGCATAGCATTTTCCGGACACAAGGAAGCTTCCAGCCAAAAGGGTGTCGCCTTCCACTTTTTTCACAGAGCTGCTTTCGCCGGTCAGCAAGCTTTCGTTGGCTTCCACCACTCCTTGCACAATCACACAGTCGGCAGGAATCTGATTTCCGTTTTCAAGCACGATAATGTCGTCCAGCAACAAATCTTCGCCACGCACTTCCACATCCAATCCCATTCGGATTGCCTTGATTTTTGGGGTGGTGACCATGGAAAGGCGTTCTACGGTGATTTTTGCTTTGATTTCTTGAAAAATTGAGATGGCAGTGTTCTCGATGACCACCAACAAAAACAACATGTTTGTGATTGGCGCTCGCACGCAGATGAGGGCAATTGCAATGAAAACCCAGATGCAGTTGAACACCGTGAAAATGTTTTTCATGAAAATGGAAAGATATGAGTTTGAAGTTTTGATTTTTGTGTCATTGACAAGCTTGTGTTCAATGCGCTCTGCCACTTGTTCTTCAGAAAGACCATGTTCCACATCTGTGGAATATCTCACAACAGGAATTTCTTGCAAAACTGCAACACTTTTTTTTCTTTTCAGTTTTCTCATGATTTGTTTTTAAGATTCCTATAAAAACAGATTTCTATAATTAAGGATAAAACAATTTTATTCATTTTGTTCCAAAAAGTCAAATTTTTTCTTTGTTAATTTGACTTTTTTATTCGAATTATTCTATCATGAATAAAGATTTTGTTTGCCGGCGCAGTTTTTTGAACGGAGGAAAGAAATGTTCATTGAAGTGTCCCCAAATTTGAAGAAGTTGTCAAAGTTTTTCCCGGAGCATCTTTTTGTTGTGGGCGGTTTTGTTCGAAATAGACTGATGGGGTTGCAAGGCGGAGACGTTGACATTTGCAGCTGCGTTGATGCCGACGAGGTGGCAAGACGTCTTGCCGGAAGCGAATTTGACGTGAAGGTCAAAAATTTGAGGCTGGGCTCGCTTTTGATTTCAGTCGGAGAGGAGAGTTTTGAATATACTGCTTTTCGAAAGGAGGAATATTCCCAGGGCGGCTCGCATGTCCCAGTCAAAATCACACGCACGGACAAAATTGAGGAAGATGCTCAAAGGCGCGATTTCACAATCAATGCGATTTATTACAACATCAATCGCGACGAGTGTGTGGATTTGTTGCATGGGATTTTGGATTTGACGGACAAAACCATTCGCGCAATTGGGGATGCGGAGAGACTTTTTGAAAGTGATGGCGAAAGAATTTTGCGCATGGTGCGCTTTGCCGGCGAACTTGGCTTCAAAATCGAGAAAAAGACCTATCAAAGCGCGCAAAAGTTTGTCAAAAATGTCGGCGACTTGCAAGGGACGAGAAAACTTTTGGAGCTTGAGCGAATTTTGGAGTGTGACAAAAAATATGGCATCAAGGGCGCAAGTTTGAAAACGGCCTTGAAACTTTTGAATAATCTTGGCATTTGGGAATTTTTTGGGCTGAAAAAGACGCTGAGATATAAAAACGTTTTTCGCGCGAAAGAAAGATTTTTTGGGCTTTTGCTTGACATTGTGGACGATATGAATCCAGAGTGCTTGGAGGCATTTTTGGAAAAGTTTCTGCGGGAACAATTTGGGCTTTCGGGCGCGGTCGAAAGAAAAATCTTTGTCAACCTTGCCGGAGTGTATGACGCTTTGGCGTGCATGGAGAACAAAGAATATTTTGACAAATATTTTGAAAATTGGCCGGAGATTGCGCCACTTCTTGCTTGCAAATCAAAACACTTGCGACAAAAATATAACTTTTTCTATCAATACATCATCGAACACGGCGAAAAGTGAAAAGAGCGGAGCCTCTTTAGGAAATCAATTTTCTTGTTTTCTTCTCCTTGGCCAGCAGAGATTCTTCCGTTCGCTATCGCTCCCGTCAGAATGACAAAGGAAGAGCATTGTTTCGCAAAGGACGATGCATTTTCACGCTTTGAAATTCAAAAGTTCGTCGCAACTGCATTTAACCACGTCCACAATCTTCAAAAGTTTTGTTGTTGGAATTTTGGTCTTGTTTGAAAACATGTTTTCAAGTGTCAAAATTGAAATTCCACACAAATTGGCAAATTGTTTTTTGTCAATTTTTTCTTTTTCCATAAAGTCCAAAATCGGTCTCATGTTATATTCAATTTGAAAATTTTTCATTTTACCGCCCCCTTTTATCACATTATTTTCACATTATATCACAAATAATGAGAATATGCAACAAAAAATCTCATTTTCTGGGAAATTTTTCAATTTTTTTATAGAATAATCGTAGGTGGGATATGAAAAATTTAAAACAGTTGAGAAAGAACGTAAACAAAACGCAAGCAGAGATGGCAGAAATTTTACAAATCAAAAGAGCCACCTATGCGCGATATGAAAACAATGAAACGCAACCCGATTTTGAGACATTGCAAAAATTGGCAAATTATTTTGGCTGCTCAATAGATTATCTTATTGGCAGGCAAAACGTTGGCGAGAATAGTGCGGCAAAAAACGACCTGATAAATGCGATTGGAACATTGACCGATGATGAATGCGAGAAAGTGCTGTCTTTCATCAAGGGCATGAGAAGTTAAATTTTTTGAGAGAGCGGCTGCGCTTTCTTTTTTTCATATTTTTTTTTGTTTTTCGCATAATAGGGTTATGAAAAAAGAAAAAACTGAACGCGTGAAGAAAAGTCGCGCTGAAAAAAGCGAAGAGACGGCCATGAAAAGTGACGTCAAAGTGACGTCACCATCAAACGACAAGGCTGACAAAAATTTGAAACAATCTCAAAAAAAGCGAATTTCAAAAGAAGCCAAAAAAGGCAAAGTTTCGAAAGAGAAAAATTTGAGAAAAAGTGAAAAGAAACAGCAAAAAACGCAAAAAAAAGGCGGTTTTTTGTGGTTTTTGGGAATTTCGGCGGTGGCCGTTGTGCTTTTGCTGGCGTGTCAATTCCTTTTTGAAAGCCCGCTGACGGGGAATGAGACGTTCTATGAAAACACGCGCATCAACGGCATTGACGTGGGCGGAATGAGTGTGGCTGAGGCGGAAAACGTCGTTTTGACGGACATGCTCAACAGCCGAAAAGAAATTGAAATTGAGCTTTCAAGCGGAGACAAAACTTGGGTCTTGGAGGGGAACGATTTTGAGGTCTCCAACAAAATTCAGCCAAAAATCAAGGAACTTTCAAAGGTCGGGCGAGACGGGAATTTCTTCCAAAATCTCTTCAAAGGAAAAGAAATTGAGGAAAACGGGCGAGAATTTGCCATTTCTTACACTTGCGTGCTGGCCGACATTGATGAAAAAATTGACGAGATTGTGGCTGAGGTCGAACACGAAAGCAGGCCGGCGAGCCTTGTTTTTCAGCCTGAGAGCGAAGAAGTTTTTGCTGTTGACGAAGGGCAAAGCACTGTGCTTGTCAATCGCGATAAACTTTGGCAAGAGATTGACAACGCTTTGAAAACATCCAAAAAAGTGAAAATTGAAATTCCAATCATTGAAATTGAAAATCAATTTGACATCGAGGCCCTGAAAAACAGCGTTGTGAAACGCAGCGAGTTCTCCACATCATATGCCAATTCTTCCGCAGCGCGCAAAAACAATGTGAAGAGGGCGATTGAAAGTTTCAACGGCATGATTGTCGAGCCGGGGCAAACAGTTTCGTTCAACGAGACCACCGGTCCGCGCACCGAAGAACACGGCTACAAAAACGCGCATATCATTGTGGGCGGAGTGTATGTTGACGGCGTTGGTGGCGGCGTTTGCCAGGCCTCAACAACGCTTTATAACGCGCTTCTTCTTGCCGACGTGGAGGTTTTGTCAGTCAATCATCACACGCTCCCGGCGTCATATGTTCCGCTTTCGTTTGACGCCATGGTTTCGGGCGGATATAGCGATTTGGTGTTCAAAAACACGCTTGAAAACCCAATTTTCATCAAGACCAGCGCCGACAACGAGAAAATTTCGGTGGAAATTTATGGCGAAAAGTTCGAGGACGGCATGGAAATCAAAAGACGCGCCGAACTTGTGAAAGTGCTTGCGCACAACGGCGACAAAATTGTGGCGGACACAAAGGGCGAATATGCGGACAAAATTCTTTATAAAGGCGAATATTATCGCGTCAAATATCCGCGCGAAGGCTATGAAAGCAAGGGCTTTTTGCAATATTATAAAAACGGCGAACTTGTGAAAGAAACAGAAATTCGACATGATTTCTATCCTTCTCAAGACGGCATTGTGATGGAAGGCACTCACACGGCGGCGGAAGGCATGATAATTCCGGCAAGCGACGTGAAAATTGTCAAGCCGCAAAAAGTGACAGAATCGACGGAAGAAAATGTTAGGCACAAATTGGAAAAGTTGAGCCCGAGCGAATATAATCCATAGAAAATTGCGCAGATTTTGGAAAGTTTATTAAAAAACTCAAAACTTTGACAAAAATCTCAATTATTTTTAAATTTCCAAATTTTTCTTGGAAAAAAGACAACTTTTGAATATAATAATTCTAATGAAGAAAGAAACAAAAGTCGAACAGCCGGCAAAGACCGAGGAAGAAGCCGAAAAAACAGAGAAGCAAAGTTCAAAGACAGCCGAAACCGAAAAAATGCCGCTCAAGAAAAAAATTTGGCGAACAATTTTTGTGTGCTTGGCAATTGGCGCTTTTTTTGCCGCGATTTTTGTGGTGCTTTATTTCACTGGCGCGTGGGACTTTTTGAAAAATCAAGACAAAGTTCAAACGTGGATCGCCTCGCTTGGCTTTTGGGGGCTTTTCATTTTTGTCGCCCTGCAGTTTTTGCAGGTGACCTTTTTACCGTTGCCGTCAACGGTGACGACGCTTGCGGGAGTTTATGTTTTTGGGCCTCTCAAAACTGCTCTTTTGAGCCTTGCTGGAGTGATTCTGGGCAGCGCTTTTGCGTTTTTTTTGGGGCGCGTGTTTGGGCGAAAACTCGTTGAATTTATGGTCGGCAAAGAGACCTGCGAAAAGTGGACAAAGTTTTTGACTGATGCAAAATATGCATTTGTTGTCATGATGATTTTGCCGATTTTTCCTGATGACGTGCTGTGCCTTGTGGCGGGGCTGACCGACATGAGTTGGACATTTTTTGTGGTGACAAATCTCATTTCGCGGCCGCTTGCAATTTTCACGACGTGCTATTCTGTTCAACTCATTCCCTTGAAAGGCTGGGGGCTGGGCGTTTGGGCGGCCATCATTGTTGTTGTGCTGATTTTGCTTTATTTTTCATATCGCTATCGCGATCAAATTGAAAACTTCATTCGAAAAACTTTTCGCACAAAAAAGCAAAAACAAAGCGAAGAGACAAATCAGCCATTTGAAGTTTCGGTCAAGGCAATGAAAAACGAGAAAGAAGAAAAATCCTCGAAAACAGACGACAAAAAAGATAAAACAAAAAAATAACCGCAAAAGAGCGGTTTTTTGTTTCAGTCCTCCAACCCCAAAAGATAGTCCACAGAGCATTTGAAATATTTAGCCAAAGCAATCAAATTTTCAGCGGAAGGCATTTGCTCACCAGATTCCCACACAGAAATATTTGATTGACTTATTTTCAAATTTTTTGAAAGTTGATTTTGTGAGATGTTGTTTTCAATTCTTAACATTTTCAATCTTTCCGCAAACGTGTCCATAATTTCCCCTTTAAAAAACCTTATAAAAATTTTATCAAAAAACCGATAATTTTGCTTGACTTATCATAAAACAGATAAGTATAATATTCTTATCGGTATTACGATAAGAGGTTCTTATGAAGAAAATTGATCTCAAAGGAATGATTTTGGATGCGTATTGTGATTGTCCATGTCCTGACGAAAACAAAAAAGTCTTGGACGAAATTGTGGAAGTTGAAAATGCTTTTTTGGACACCTTGAATGACGAACAAAAAAGTATGTATGTCAAAATTGATTTTTTGAAAGGCGAGCTTGATGTTTTGATGGAAAATCAAATTGTGGAATTTGTTTTAAACATTTTTTAAAGCATTTTTTCTTAAAAATTGGACAAGATTCGACTATTTGAGGTTTTTCTCTCATATATTTTTTTGTATGAAATCCATTTTCAAGAACGTCGTCATAATCACCGCTTTTTCACTTGTCACGCGGGCGCTCGGGTTTTTCTTTCGCATCTATCTTTCGCGCACAAT
>CANQWP010000039.1 GCA_947627585.1 uncultured Clostridia bacterium | reverse complement strand
CGGCACATTAAGCGAGCGCCGATTGATTGGAATCCCAAAATTGTTCATCGCGCTTCCAGGCGTCAGTCCAGAGTCATTGAGCTGAATCGAGCACCCCAGCCGCGCCAAACTGCTGGTCGCAAGGCTGTCAAAAAGCACCACGGCCGATATGTCAAACGCCTCCACGACAAGCCGAATGATTTCATATGCGTTCAGCCCGGTGTTTGTGAAAACGTTTGGCATGATTTTGAAGCGCTTGTTGCTTTTTTTGAAAGGCGAAATTGGAATTTTCTCCACCACGCGCACGCCAAAACTGTCCGCCACAATTTGAGGGTTTCCAATGCCAACAAAAAGCACTTTTTCGCTTTTTTTGATCTTGTTTTCATTCAACAAAAATTTGAGATGCGCGGCAATCTCGTCTTTCAAAAGTTTTTCGTGCTCGCTCATCAAAAGTGGCAAAAGCGGCGCATTCAAAATGAAATAATGTCCCCGCTCAAAGCCAAGCGCCTTTGCTTGCGCTGGGCTATGCACAAAAAGCTTGTTGCAAGTTGCACCATATTTTCCAAGTTCCACCGTTTCATATCCGCACGCGCTCAAATCTTGCCCGCATTCATCAATCAAATCACTCATAAAAAGATTGTTCCCAATTTCTTGAAAAACTTTACTCAAAAGTCGCGAGCCTTTTCACATTTCAAAAATTTAGCTCAAAAAACGAAAATTCTTTTCATTTTCACTTGATTTTTGCAAAAAGATGTGATATAATGTGTTAGTTTTACTTAAAAAACGCGTTTTTTTATGCGCAAAAAAAATTTTGACAAGGAGAAAACTCATGGCAAACATCAAATCAGCAAAGAAAAGAGTGTTAATTGAAAGAGAACGCCGCGTGCAGAACAATTCTGTAAAGTCCGAAATCAAGACCTACATCAAAAAGTTCAAAGCTGAACTTTCAGAAGACGTTGCAAAAGCGGAAGAGACCTACAAAGTGCTTTCATCAAAACTTGATGCCGCTGGAAGAGAAAACGTCATTCATCAAAACTCTGCCAACCGCAAAAAAGCACACTTTGCAAAACTGCTTGACGACGCAAAGAAAGCAAAATAAGTTTTGCGGCTTTTTCCTTGAAATATGAAGCGAAGCATGAGAAATCATGCTTTTTTTGTTGCCCCGACATCGCTTGACAAAAAACTTTTTCAAGTGCTAAAATGTTCACATGATAAGAATCACAAAAAGTTGGGCAAATTTGCTCGTGGACGAATTTCAAAAGCCATATTTCAAAAATCTTCAAGCCTTTTTGGAGGACGAATATTCCACGCGCACCATATATCCCGAAATGGAAAACATTTTTTCCGCTCTCAACGCCGTGAAATTTGAAGATGTCAAAGTGGTCATCATCGGTCAGGACCCCTATCACGAGCCGAATCAAGCGCACGGCTTGGCTTTTTCGGTGCAAGATGGAGTGGAAATCCCGCCGTCACTCGTCAACATCTTCAAAGAAATTGAAAATGACCTTGGAATCACCTGCCAAAAAAGTGGAAACTTGACACGCTGGGCAAAACAAGGCGTGCTTTTGCTGAACACCTCTCTCACCGTGCGCCGCGCCCAAGCCAACAGCCACCGCGGAAAAGGCTGGGAAATTTTCACGCAAAAAATCATCGACCTTCTGTCCGCCCGCGCCGACCCAATGGTGTTTTTGCTTTGGGGCTCAAATGCTCAGGCTTTCGCTCCGCAAATTGCGCCGCAACATCTTGTCTTGAAAGCCCCTCACCCAAGTCCACTTTCGGCATATCGCGGCTTTTTCGGCTGCAAGCACTTTTCAAAAGCCAATGACTTCCTCGTCGCCCACGGCAAAACTCCAATCGACTGGCACTGATTAAAAACGAGAAAAGACGAATTTCGTCTTTTTTCATTCAAGTTTCATATTCAAATTTCGGTCATCATCCCAAAATCTTTTTTTCATATCCATCAAAAACTCAATATCTTTTTCGCTGTAAAGACGAAAATGGTTCAAATCGCATCCGACATTGATGCCAAACGGTTTATATAACCCGCCCGCGCGATGCATATGTCCAAAAAGATTGAAAACACCCTTTTGATAATGCACCGGTTTGTGTGTCAAGAAAAAATCATGCCCACCAAAAGAAATTGTCATATCTTTTTGCACATCTTTGAAGCCAAGTTCAAGGCAATAATCTCGGAATTTGTCAAAATTGTTGTCAAACCAAAATCTAACAACTCTGTCCTCATTGTTGCCCATGACAAGCACCACTTGCGCTTTGATTTTCCTGACATATGAAAGCGCTTTTTCCCAGCCGTCAAAGCCCTCTCCGTCACAATCTACAAAATCGCCGATAACAAAAATCGTATCGCCCTTTTTTGCTTGCTTGTTCCATGTTTTGATCACAAATTTGTCAAAACTTTTTGAGGTCTTGAAAGGGCGGAAATCAAATTCGAGATTTTTTTGGTCGTTGAAATGAGTGTCACTCGAAAAGAAAAACATGAAAATTTCTCCACAAAAAATATATATATCAAATTTTAGCACGTTATCGTTTTTCTTACAAACAAAATCCTTCATTTTTTCACAAAAGCGCGCGGTTTTGCATATAAAAACCTGTAAAAAAGGAGTTTTTATTATGCAAAGATTTTTCAACAACTCATTTCCGCAAAACAGACAAAGCCGCCAACGTGTCAATGTCCAAAATGGCGGAGATTATTTTGAGGGCAACGAGCCAAGCGGCCAAAGCAACCGCTTTTTGACCGTTCAAAACGCCCGCGCGGACATCATTGGCGAACTCGACGCCATCATTCAGTATGAAACGCACCTGCACGCCACCACCGATCCTATCGCCCGCACCACAATCACCGACATTGTGAACGAAGAGAAACTTCATGTCGGCCAACTTTTTGGGCTGCTTTTCAAACTTGATCCAATGTCACAGACGCAATTTGAAAACGGTCTAAATGAATTCCACGACGATGACCAAAGAATGTGAAAAAACAAGCGCAACGCAAGCGCTTGTTTTTCTTTGGTGCCGGTGGTGGGGGTCGAACCCACACGTCCTTTCGAACTTGGGATTTTAAGTCCCATGCGTCTGCCATTCCGCCACACCGGCATGTCGTCACAAACCGCGCTTTGTGCTCGTTTTGTCATTGTGACAAAAGCTTCGCTTTTATGCTTGTTTGCTCCTCTTTCCCAAAAATGACGGGCATTTTCGGGAGCTCTGACTTTTGCACTCTTGCTCATTTTTTTGCTTTGCAAAAAATTTTGCTTTGACAAATTCCTTCGTTATTTTAAATTTCCCCAAAGAAAGCCTTTGGGGAAATTTTGGAGGTACCACCCGGATTTGAACCGGGGAGTGAAGGTTTTGCAGACCTTTGCCTTACCTCTTGGCGATGGTACCACGCGAAAACAGGATAAATATATCATATTTGAAATGTTTTGTCAATTTATTTTTATGAAAAACTTTCCTTTCTTGCGCCAAAAGACAAAAATTTTTGAAAAGTTGTGAAAAATTAAAAAAACATGGGCTATCCATGTCTTTGGAGCGGAAGACGGGAATCGAACCCGCGACCTTTGCCTTGGCAAGGCAACGCTATACCTCTAAGCCACTTCCGCATTTTGATATATATTTATGCATTTTTGTTCAAATGCTCTAATAATATATCAAATTTGAAATAAAAAATCAAGTGTTTTGCACAAATTCATGAAAATTTATTGAAACTTTTTATAAAAACCTTTGACGCCTTAAAAAGACAGAACTTTCACGCCCCGTCGCCGTCAACGTCTTCAATTCCAAGAAGGTCGTTGGAGGCTTTTGCGTCAAGTTTGTCGACCGAGCGAAGTTTGCTTGCAATAAGTCTTGCGCGCGTGCCGACAAGACTGTCAAAATCTTTGCTCGTCTTTTCAAATTGCCCGCGTATTTTTTCCACGATGCCGTTGAACTTCTCGAACTCAGTGCGCACCGCTCCCAAAATCTTCCACACTTCGCCCGATTTCTTTTGAATTGCAAGTGTCTTGAAGCCCATTTGCAAACTGTTGAGAAGCGCGCTCATGGTGGTTGGGCCGGCAATGGTGACGTTGTAGGTGCTTTGCAGTTCTTCAATCAATCCCATTTTTGCGACCTCGCTATAAAGCCCTTCAATCGGCAAAAACATGATGGCAAAATTGGTCGATTTTGGCGGACAGATGTATTTTGTGTTGATGTCGCGCGCCATGCTTTTGATTCTGTTCTTAAGTTGTTCTTTTTTCTGTTTCACGCCCTCAAAGTCGTTCGCCTCATATGCGCTTTGCAAGTCACTGAAAATCGTGTAAGGGAACTTGCTGTCCACAGGCAAATAAACAAACTCGCCCTCGTTCTGCCCAGGCAACTTGATGGCAAATTCCACCGGTTCGCGCCCTTCGCCCGTCACAAAGTTGGTCTCATATTGGTCCTTGGTCAAAAGTTGATCAAAGATGGCCCCCAGCTGAATTTCGCCAAACACGCCCGTCGTTTTGACGTTCGAAAGCATTTTTGTCAAGCTGCCCACATCGGTTGCGATGTTCTGCATTTCGCCCAAACTCTTATATACGCTTTCGAGCTGATTTGAGAGCACCTTGAAACTTTGCTCAAAGCGCTCGTTGATGGTCTTTGAAAGTTTTTCGTCCACCGTCTCGCGCATCCTGTCAAGCTGACGATTGTTGTCCTCTTGCAAACTGCGAAGATGCCTTTCGTTTGAGATGCGAATGGCCTCCAGCTTTTCTTCTTGCATTTTTGTGCTGTTTTGCATGCGCTCGTCAAGCTGTTTTGTCAACTCCAAAATTCGCTTTTCAAGCGCCTGAGAATTGCCCGACAAATTTTCTTGAAAAGTCCTCAAGTTTTGCAAAATTGCCTCGTTGTTTGCGCGCTGAATTTCACTCAAACTTTTGCTCAAAAAATCTATGTCGCTTCGAAAGCTTTGCGCAATGTCGCGCTTGTCCTTGTCCGAAAGTTCGCCTGCGCCGCCGCGTTTTCTCAAAGCAAGAAAAATCCCAACGCCGCTCAAAACAATGCTCAATCCAAGCAAAACATACAAAACAATAAATTCCATTTTTCGCCCCTCTTTTTCAAAAAAATTTTATCACATTTGCACAAAAAATCAAAAACAAATTTAGGCCGAAAAAGTTGAAATTAAATAAAAAAATCAAATTTTGTTTGATTAAGAAATTTTTAATATAAAAATTCGGTTTAACAATCAATGAAAACAAAAAATGAACAAAAAACCGGCATTTTTGCCGATTTTTTTGATTTTTCCTAAATTTTTATGCCTCAAGTTCTGCTTTGTCTTTCAAATTAAATTCAATTTTTCCATTTGTGACAATTTCAATCGAGCCGTTCACACCTGGAGCGTTTTGATTGACTTTAAGCGGGTTTCTTGTTTCCCCTTCAAGCAAATCTTCAAGTTCTTCTTTGCCAATGTTCAAGGTGATTTTTCCGGTGACTTTTCCGTCTTTTTCATATTCAATTCTTGTCTTTTCGGCTTGATCATCATTGACAAACATGTTTGCTTCAAATTTTGCGCTGCTTGTCACATCAACTGTCACCTTTCCACTGTCGGTGGTGATAACCGCCCCTGCAGCAGTTGCCCCTTCTTGCACTTTTCCCAAATATGCCAAACGAACCGAACCTTTTTTTGTTGTGATTAAAACTGGCCCTGATGCATTGTCGTCAAAGGTCACATCCACTTTCATGTCATCATGACTTTCGACACTGACTGCACCGTGTGCTTTTTTGATTTTAAGGCTTCCTCTGTCACCATTTATGCTGACTGCGCCACGTGCTTCCTCAATTTCAACATCCGGACGGCTGCCATTGTCAGGTTGAGTGGTCAAGGCAAACTCTCCTTCCATTTTCTTAATTTTAATGTTCGGCGAAACCAAGCTGTTTGGAGAATCGACAAACAAATCACCATAAACTGTTCCAAAAAGATAGTTGCCGTTATAGCATTCTGTGCAAGTTGTTTTCAACGCGTTCAAATAGGCAATGTCCCACGCTCCACTTTTGCAAGACAGGTTGACATTGTGACCTGGCGCATTGATCACGTTATATGAAATTTTGCCGTTTCCATTTATGACAAATCGTGAGTCGCAATTCAATGCGATTCCCGTGTTTTGTTGCTCGCCGGAAAATGAAACAGTCCTTCCAGACGTCAAATTCCCGCTTTCTGTGGAAAGACGAAGTTCTCCGCCAAGTTTTGTCATGTCAAACATCTCGGTCATTGCAATGTCACCTGAAGTTGTTGAGACGTCCAATGATGCAAGTTTGATTTCTTTTGCATTGTTGTCTTTCACCCCTCCAATTGTGACATCGCCTTCTTTTGTGTTGACTTTGAGGTTAATCTTTGAGAAGTCCCAATTTTTAGGATTCGCCATTTCAGTTGTTGACGCGTGCAAAATGACTCTGATATCCTTTGAGAAATACAAAAATCCTGTTGGCTCTTGAATGTCAATTTTCAAAGTGTTCCCCTCAAAATATGCCGAATAAGAAAACATTTTTGAGCCAGCAGCCACAGAAAACCCTTTTGCATTATTGACAATATAAACGCCGTCCTGTTCCAACGCTGTGGCAGAATGCTTTTGAAGTTCTCCATCTGCGTTTCTTTCCACAACAACATTTGCATAGCCACAATTTATCTCAAGATTTTCGACATTTTCCCAAACTATTTTTTGATGCAAATCATCATTTGTCTCAACAATTTGAAAGGTTTTGTTGTCAGTAAAATATTTCATCCAAAGCACTGTTGAACCCGGATTGAACATCATCACAACAAGGCATATGCAAAAAATGGAAATCAAAAGCAAAACAAACAGCCCGAAATAGAAGAAAAACCCTTTTTTAATTCCCCCTTGTGCCATATTTTTCCTCCTCTGAATTGTTTTTTTTGACCAAGTTTGCTACTCTCGAACTTTAATTAATTTTGCAGCACAGCCGGCAAACTTTCTTCAAATCAATAACCATGATATCACTTTTTGCCTTAAAAGTCAACAGTTCAGTCCAAAATCGCCTTGATTCTTCGAATGCCCGCCGAAGAACTCTCTTCTTTGACGATGTGAAGATGATGAAGGTCGCGAGTGTTTTTGGCGTGCGGGCCCCCACAAATCTCTTTTGAAACGTCTCCAATGCTGTAAACCTTTACAATTTGGCCATATTTGCTCTCAAAAACGCCCACTGCTCCGCTTTCCTTGGCTTCTTTGACGCCCATCTCCTCACAAGTGACGTCAATTTCGCGCGCAATAGCATCATTAACGAATTTCTCAAGCTCGGCAAGCTCTTCCGGCGTCATTTTGTGATCAAGATTGAAGTCAATTCGAAGGCGCTCCGGCGTGATGTTTGAGCCTTTTTGCATAACTTGCGGGCCAAACATTTTTCGCAGACCCGCCATGATAAGA
>CANQWP010000038.1 GCA_947627585.1 uncultured Clostridia bacterium | reverse complement strand
GCAAAAATATGGCTGTTTTTGCAAAAGATTTGTCAAAACACGCACGAAATTTGCTTGTTTGCAAAAGCTGCAAAAACTCCGGAGAGATTTTGAACTTGACGGACGATTTGCTGGAAAAATATCAGGCGCAGGCCGAAAAATTTGCTGAAAAAGATTTGATTCGATATATGCAAGTCTTTTCGGGCGCCGAGAGTGAACTTCGATATACTCTTTCCGTTCGCCTTTTGCTTGAAACAACTTGCCTTGACGCCATGCTTGGCTTCGACGCAAAAAAAAACTGAAAATTCAGGTTGACCCGACCAAACTTTCGGCAAACAACGTGTGGGGAAAGGTGGTGCTGTTTTTGAAAGAGCATCACAAAGTGGCGCTTCACGTGGCGTGCGGCGACATCACCAACGCGAAGATTGAAAGTGGCGACCTTGTCATTCGCACCAGTGACGCGTTTTTGGTCGATGTGCTGGAAAACGGCCGAAAGGACATCGAGGCGGCACTACGCTGGCAGGGGCTTGACCTGGGCTTCAAGATTGTCAAGTTTGAAAGCGCCGAACAAAAGATTGACAAAGACATCAAAAAACTCCGCGCCCTTTTCGGCACGATCGAGGTGGAAGAATAAAAAACGCGAAAAAGGCGGCGTTTTTGTCAAAAAAACATTTTTAATTGAAATATTAAAATTGCAAAAACAAACTAAGTTTAAAGGAGCGAAACAAAATGGGATATGGTTTTGGTGGTTTTGGCGGCGGAAACATGCAGCAACTTATGCGCCAAGCACAAAAAATGCAAGAGGACATGAAAAGGATTCGCGAAGAAATTGACGCGACGGAATATCGTTCCAGCGTGGGCGGCGGCATGGTCGAAGTGGTCATGCTCGGGAACAAGTCCGTCAAGGCCGTGCATGTGAAAAAAGAGGTTGTTGACCCGGACGACGTTGAAATGTTGGAGGACTTGATTGTCAGCGCGGTCAATGACTGCATCTCAAAAATCACGGCGGACGAGCAATCAAAACTGCCAAATCTTGGAATGTGACATGGAAAATTTTGAAGAGCCGATTGAAAGATTGATTGAATATTTTCGCTCGTTGCCGGGCGTGGGGCTGAAAACTGCTCAGCGCTATGCCTTTTTCATCATCGAAAACAGCAAAGAAAAGGCGGAAAATTTCGCAAATGCCATCCTCGACGCCAAAAACAAGGTGAAACTTTGCCGCGAGTGCGGAAACTATTGCGCGCAGGACGTGTGCAAAATTTGCGAAAGGCGAAATCAAAAAATCGTGTGCGTGGTGCAAGAGCCGAAAGACATCATCTCCATGGAAAAGGTCAAATCTTATGACGGCGTCTATCACGTGCTGTTCGGGTGCATAAATCCGCTGGAAAACAAGGGGCCAAACGACATTCGCATCAAGGAACTTCTTTCGCGCGTGCAAAAAAATGGCGTGCAAGAAGTGATCATGGCGACCAACCCGGACGTTGAAGGCGAGGCAACCGCAATGTATATCGCAAAACTTCTCAGGCCCATGGGCGTGAAGGTGACACGCCTTGCGCAAGGCATCTCAATCGGCAGCGACATCGAGTTCGCCGACGAGGTCACCCTTGAAAAAGCCCTCAAAAGCCGACAAGAAATTTGACGCCCACCGTGTGGGGATTTTTTTTATTAAAAACGAAATTATGGGAAAATATTCCCAATAAAGAAAAAACATCATAAAAAAGATGTTTTTTTCTTATTTTTCTTTTTGTTTTGAAACTAAAATTTCTTGTTTGCCATATTTGTCTGTGACTTTTACATTTGAAAAGTCGATATCATCAATATCAAAGAAGGATTGTTCATTGCCAAAAAAATCTTTCTGGACATCAGGATCTGTAACAATACTTGGACCACGAAGTAGAAATCCTGATGAAACTAAATCTTCAAGGCGTCCAGAGACTTCGTCAGAATTAATGTTAGGATAAACATGAGATATGTTTGCACTTCCTTCGGCATGATATCTGTCGCCTAAAAATTTGCTTGTGACATCGACATTAAAATTTGTTCGCATATTTTTTTACCTCCTATAAAAATAATACATCATAAAGTGATGTATGTCAAGTATTTTACATCAGTTTGTGATAAATTTTTTGTGATGGAATTGGCAAAAGCTGTGGGCGAGCGCATTAAACAGGCGCGAAAATTTAAGGGGTTGACACAAAAAGAAGTTGCCAAGCATTTTCGTATGACCCAACAGCAATACAGTCGCTTTGAAAATGGTGTCTTTGAACTCAATTATGAACAAATTGTGGAAGTTTGTAAATTGTTGGACATGACACCTAACGAAATTTTCGATTTTGATTAAAAATTCCAAAAAAGCACGAAAAAGTTGCTTTTTATTTTTTGTTATGATAAGATTAAACATATATTTTCAAAGGAAAACCAATATGAACATCAAAAATGAAATTTATGAGATTTTGTGCGAGGCGGTGAAAAGTTTGGGCTTGGAGAGCGATGGGCTTTCGGTCGTTTTTTCCAGCCGTCCAGAGATTTGCGACTATCAATCAAATTTTGCGCTTGTGCTTGGAAAAAAGTTGGGCAAAAAGCCGATTGAACTTGCTGAAGAAATTGTTGGGCAAATCAATGCGCAAAAAGTGCAGAAATCAAATTCAAAAAATGTCACAAAAATCGCAAAAAATGCGGAAAAATTTGAGTTTTTTGCTGCTATGCCGGGTTTTTTGAACATCAAAATTGGAGAAAAAGCTCTCAGCCAATTTTGCGAAGAAACATGCCACGACAAAAATTTGGGAGTTGAACAAGTGAAAAGTCCGCGCTTGATCTTTTTTGATTATGGTGGCGCAAATGTGGCAAAAGAACTTCACGTTGGGCATCTTCGCAGCCCAATCGTTGGCGAGGCGCTCAAACGCTTGCATGTCACGATGGGCGACAAAGTTTTGACCGACGTGCATTTGGGCGATTGGGGCTTGCAAATGGGGTTGACAATTTTGCAACTGAAAGAGGACGGCTTTTTGGACAAATTTTTTGAAAAAAACGCAAAAAACGCCGAAATTTCGCTTGAAAATGTGACGCTTGACGTTTTGAATGATGAATATCCAAAGGCCAGCAAGCGAAAAGATGTCGATGAAGATTTCAAAAAGCGCGCCGACCAATTCACACTCTATATTCAGCAGAAAAAAGAGCCATATTTTTCAATTTACAAAAAAATTCGAGAACTTTCTGTGGCGGAAATCAAGAAAAATTATGAACTTTTGAATTGCAATTTTGATTTCTATTATGGCGAAAGTGACGCGTCGGCCTTCGTTGACAAAACGGTGAAGATTTTTGTGGACAAGGGCTTGGCGCGCGAAAGCGAAGGGGCGCTTGTTGTGGACGTGGCACGCGAAGGCGAGCATATTCCAATTCCAAAAAAGAGCGAAGATGAGCCACAACGCTACAAAAACCCGATGCCGCCGGCGATTATCAAAAAATATAACGGTGGAGACCTTTATGCCACCACGGACATCGCCACCATTTTGATGAGAAACAAAGATTTTCAAGCTGACGAAATTGTTTATGTCACAGACAACAGACAAGGGCAACACTTTGAGCAAGTGTTCAGGTGCTGCAAACTTGCCGGAATTTCGCCCGAAAATCAAAAACTCACGCACATTGCCTTTGGCACGATGAACGGTCAGGACGGGAAACCTTTCAAAACCCGCTCTGGCGGAGTGGTGCGCCTGAAAGAAGTTGTTGGACTTTTGATTGACAAGGCGCGCGGCAAACTTTCGGCAAACGGCATTGTTGGCGACGACGACCTTGCGCGAAAAATCGGCGTGGGCGCAATGAAATTTGGCGACCTTTCAAACACCGTGGAAAAAGATTATGTCTTTGACATCGACAAATTTTTGTCCTTTGACGGCAAAACCGGACCATATATTCAATACACAGTTGCGCGCATAAATTCCATTCTTTCAAAAGCAAAAAATGAAAAAAATGTGCAAATTTCCGGCAAAAATTGCGTTTTTTCAATTCAAACGCCTGACGAAAGAAACATTGCGCTTGCAATTTTGAAACTCAATTCCGCCTATCAAATTTGTTATGAGGCCTATTCTTTGAACGCGCTTTGCCTTGCCACCTTTGACCTTGCCAGCGCCTTTTCGGGCTTTTATAACAATCAAAAGATTTTGGCGGAGAAAGACGAGACAAGGCGAAACGAACTTCTTTCGCTCTGCTTCTTGGTGAAAGCCTGTTTGGAAAAAGCACTTTGGACGCTTGGAATTGACAGCGTCGAAAAAATGTGAGGCTTTCAAACAAAATTTTGTTTTAAATAAGAAAGTTCTAGATTATTATATTATATAAACTAAATATGCGATTTCACGCGGCAAAGGCTTTTGCAAGAATTTCAAAAATTTTCAAAAATTTTTTAAAAACCTATTTACAAATTCAAAAAAATGTGTTATGATATGGGCATCAAAGAAACAAAACACACGGAGGTGTTGAAATGAAAAAGATTCTCGTTGGTGAAATTTATAAAGATAGAATGTTTATTACAGCTGATGACGGAGTGAAGAAGGGACTTGATGCAAATGCGGCAACGATTGGCGACATCAAACGTGTTCTCACGCCATTGACTCCAGAAGAAAAGAAAATCTGGGCAGACAATTTGGTTGAATTCAGCAAATAAACTTTTGCGGACATTTTGCTATAAAAAATGAATTAAAAAGAAAAATATCGTGAAAAATCGATATTTTTTTTAATTTTATTTTGTTTTTTTTGAAAATTGTGGTAAACTCTTTTTGAGATTTGGAAATGATCTGGGGTTATTATGAAAGCAAAACACAAAGAATATCAATTTGTTTATCCAGCGATTTTTGTGAAAGATGAAGAAGATGACTCATATCAAGTTATTTTTCCCGATTTGAATATTTACACCGATGGGGCAAATCTTTCGCGGGCATATCTTTATGCAAAAGATTTGCTTAGGGTCTATTTTTCTTATGCAATGAAATATGACACCGAATTCAATCATCCAAGCAAACTCGAAGACCTGTTGCCAAAATGCAAAAAGAACGAAACGGTGATGTATGTTGATGCAGTTGTCGAAACTGATGCTGAATGATTCAAAAAGAGCGGCCGCTCTTTTTTTTGTCGCAACCTGACGTTTGGAAATTTTCTGAATTGTTTTTCAAAAACGCTTGACAAGGTTTTTTGTTTGTGATATACTCATGGGCGACACTACCGCTTGCGGGTGTTAGTTTTTTTGTTAGGAGAAGATTATGGCAGCACCAAAACGCAAAATCATCACTTTGGAATGCACAGAGTGCCACGAGAGAAACTATTCGACCGAGAAAAACACTTCTGCAAATGCCGAAAGAATTGAAATCACAAAATTTTGTCCGCGTTGCAACAAGCGCACAAAACACAAAGAAACAAAATAAGTTGTTTCTCTTTTTTGCAAACCAAAAATTTTTGATTGGGAGATAAGTTATGTCCAAAAAGCAAAAAAAACTTGATGCGAAACTTGACGAAAAAGAATCACTCAAGCAAGACGCCATCTCGGAAGGCGTTGTGACAAGTGATGTGAAAAACGTCAAGAAAGAAAATCAAGCAAAACAAGACAAAAAAGCAAAAGACGACAAGAAAAAGGACAAAAAGAAAAAAGAAAAGAAAGGTGGTCTTGTGAAAAAGACCAAAGAAACCATGTCAGAACTCAAAAAAGTGACATGGCCGACCTTTGGCGAAGTTGTCAAGAAAACCAGCATCGTTGTGGCCTTTGTGCTTATTTTTGGAGTTTTCTTGTTTGCTGTCAACTGGCTTTTGGGCGGACTTGTCAACTTGCTGATGGGAAATTCTTTCTTCGGCTGAAATTTGCACTTAGATTAAGGAGTTTTTATGGAATATATTTATTCAAGCGAGCCAAAGTGGTATGTTCTGCACACGTTTTCGGGTTATGAAAATGTTGCAAAAGAAAATTTGGAAACAGTTGTGAAAAAGTTTAATCTTGAAAACAGAATTTTTGACATCATCATTCCGGAAGAGAGCGTGATTGAAGAAAAGAACAACAAGAAAAAACTTGTCACAAGAAAAAGCATGCCATGCTATCTTTTGGTGAAGATGATCTATGGCGACGACCTTTGGCACAACATCACAAACACGCGCGGAATCACCGGGTTTGTTGGCCCAAAAGGGAGACCTCTTGCGCTGACTGACGAAGAAGTGATGAAAATGCGTCTTGAAAAAATCAAGGTCGAAACCGACATCGCTGTGGGCGACAGAGTGGAAATTATTGATGGCCCACTTGACAAAATGATCGGCGACGTTGTGGCTGTCAATCCGGAAGCTGGCATTGTGACCGTGACTGTTGAGATGTTCGGCCGTGAAAACAATGTTGAACTCACTTTTGAGCAAGTTCACAAGGTGCAACAATAAAATTGATATTTCCTGAAAATTTAACCCGATTTTCATGAAAATATTGTCCGTTATGACATTAAACTGACATGAAATGTCATCCTGAGCCGGCTTGAAAAGCCGCGCCGAAGGATCTCTGCTGGTCAAGGAATTTTATTAAGCAAATTTTGTTGGCTTATTGAGATGTTTCGCTCCGCTCAACATGACAAGCGCTGTCCGTTATGACATTAAACTGACTTTGAATTTGAAAAAACGGTTTCGTCTTCGCACAATTCAAATAAAATTTTCAATTTTGTGAAGCGTAGGACTTTGTCCGGCGAGCAAAATTGAAAATCACTTACAGCGGAGGGAGATTGGGACGGGGAACCAACGTAATAGCCGTTAGATTTGCTCGCAAATCGTGTCGGCGTTTATGGAGTTGGTGCCTCCCCAGAAAATTTTGTGGGAGGATTATTGCCAAAATCCGTTCACCACATTAGGAGGTATGAAAATGGCAGCAAAAAAGATTAAAGCAATTGTAAAATTGCAACTTCAAGCGGGCAAAGCCACTCCAGGACCACCAGTAGGTTCTTCACTTGGACCTCACGGGATCAACATTGGGGCTTTCGTTAAGGAATTTAACGACAAAACCGCTCAACAGGTTGGGTTTGTTATCCCTGTTGTGATCACGATCTACGAAGACAGGTCGTTCACATTTGAACTTAAAACTCCACCTGCAGCAGTGCTCATCAAAAAAGCGATTGGGCTTGAAAAGGGCAGTGCAAAACCAAACAAACAAAAAGTCGGAAAAATCACCAAAGAGCAAATCAGGAAAATTGCCGAAACAAAAATGCCGGACCTTAACGCAGAAAGCATTGAAAGCGCAATGTCAATGATTGCTGGTGCTGCACGCAGCATGGGCGTGGAAGTGGTGGACTAACGAGGTGACAAGATGAAAAAAGGAAAAAGATATTTGAAGAGCCTTGAAAGTTTTGACCGCACAGCATCTTTTGATGTTGCCACAGCAATTGACAATGTCATCAAAACTTCAACGGCAAAATTTGACGAAAGCGTGGAACTTCACGTGCGCCTCGGCGTTGACGGCCGTCAGGCTGACCAACAAGTGCGCGGTGTTGTTGTGCTTCCAAACGGAACAGGAAAAAGCGTGCGCGTGCTTGTGATTGCACGCGGAGACAAAGCGGACGAGGCCACAAAAGCCGGTGCTGACTTTGTTGGCGCGGAAGAAATTGTAGCAAAAATCAACGGCGGTTGGCTGGATTTTGACGTTTGCGTCACCATACCTGACATGATGGGT
>CANQWP010000037.1 GCA_947627585.1 uncultured Clostridia bacterium | reverse complement strand
GGTTGGAATGATTAAAGATTTATCGTTTTTATCAACTATTTTTACGCCTTCTAAATTATTATCTCTAAACAACACATAGAAGGTGGGCAGTTCAATAACATGGTCGTAAATTGCCGGCTGAACATATTCCTGTTTATGCTTATGCATTTGGATGTAAACCCTTGAAACTATATTCATTTTTTTGGATAATCTATATAAAAACGAGCTACGGCACACTTCTTTAAGTTCGTCAAAGCCAAGATGAGTGTATTTATGCCCCTTTTCGTTAACAAAATATTCTTTATCTTCAACAAATAGGCGATGCTTAATTTCTACTAACATAATTTAACCTCTATATAAAGCAAGTGGGTATAATTTAACACAAACTATATTATTTGTCAAGCCTTTTATAAAAAAAACGAATTGTTTTTAGCAATTCATTTTTAATAACATTGTTAGCCTTGAATTGAGCCAACCGTTCGTGGGAAAAATTCAACATCGCGGATGTTAGAAATGCCGGTTAAATACATAACCATGCGCTCGAAGCCCAAGCCGTAGCCCGAGTGAACGTTTGTGCCATAACGGCGCGTGTCGAGATACCACTGATAATCTTCTTCTTTAAGCCCTAATTCGTGAATTCGATTTAATAATTTATCTAGCCTTTCTTCGCGCTGACTTCCGCCAATTAATTCGCCAATGCCTGGCACAAGCAGGTCAACAGCCGCCACCGTTTTGCCGTCATCGTTTTGGCGCATATAAAACGCTTTTATATCTTTTGGATAGTTGGTTAAAAAGACTGGTTTTTTGTAAACTTCTTCTGTTAAATATCTTTCGTGTTCACTTTGCAAATCTACGCCCCAGTTAACCGGGAAAGTGAACCTATCCTTAACCTTTTCTAACTGCTTAATTGCATCGGTGTAATTTAGGCGGACAAAGTCGTTTTCCACAATGTTTTTAAGACGAGCAAGCAGGCCGGTATCCACAAATTTATTTAAAAATTCAAGTTCGTCCGCACACTCTTTCATAACATAGTTGATAACATATTTAACCATTTCTTCTTCATTGTCCATAAGTTCGGTTAGGTCGCAAAAACAAATTTCTGGCTCCATCATCCAAAATTCGGCTGCGTGGCGAGTGGTGTTAGAATTTTCCGCCCTAAAAGTTGGACCAAAAGTGTAAGTTTTGCCAAATGCGTGCGTTATTGTTTCTTCGTGCAATTGACCGGACACTGTTAGCGACACTTTTTTACCAAAAAAGTCCTTAGAATAGTCCACCTTGCCCGAACTTGCAACCTTATCTAAATCTAGCGTGGTAACTTGGAACATATCGCCCGCGCCTTCGCAATCGTTTGAGGTTATTATTGGCGTGTGGACATAAACAAAATTGCGCTCGTTAAAAAATTTGTGGATTGCAAAAGCAGCAACCGAGCGGATTCTAAACACCGCGTTAAACAAATTTCCGCGCGCGCGAATTGTTGGAATTGTGCGCAAAAATTCGATTGTGTGGCGCTTTTTTTGAAGAGGATAGTCGGTGGCGCATTCGCCCAAAACGGTCACTTTGTCCGCATTGATTTCAAAAGGCTGCTGCGCATTTGGAGTCAAAACAACTTTTCCCAAAACTTCAAAAGATGCCCCAACATTTTGTTTTGTGATTTCGTCATAGTTTGAAAGTTTGCCTTTTTCCACAACAATTTGCACGCTTTTGAATGCGCCGTCATTGAGTTCGATGAACGCGATGTTTTTGCTGTCGCGCACCGTTCTGGCCCAGCCACAAACTGTGATTTGCTTCCCTCCAAATTTTTCATATGTCTTGTTTAAATCTCGAATTTCAACTCTTTTCATGCTCTTTCCTTTATGTTTTTTTGTTTTTTATCAAAATTGCAAAAAACCGGCTTTTTTGCGTTTTTTTATGGGTCAAGTCTGTCCGGCCCGCGGAACAAGAATTCCGCTTCTTTCAAAGACGGCAAATTGAGAAGCAGCATTGTCAACCTGTCCACTCCGATTGCAAAGCCCCCGTGTGGCGGAATGCCATATTTGAAAAATTCCAAATAGAACTTGACATCTTTTCCAAGGCCCTTCTCGTCCGCGTTCTTTTTGAGCTCTTCAAAGCGATGTTCTCTCTGCGCGCCGGAAGTGATTTCAATGCCCTTCCAAATAAGGTCATATCCTTGCAAAATTCCGTTCTTTCTCATGTGATAGAATGCGCGTTTTTGCGGCGGATAGTCAGTCACAAACAAAAATTCGTGGCCAAATTTGTCTTTTGCAAGCCTTTCGCAAAGTCTTTCGGCCTCGGTGGTCAAGTCGGTTTTTTCTTCTTCCGGAACAGTGAAGCCATATCTTTTTTCAAGTTCGTCATACACGTCCACAAGGCGCATTTGCGGGAAAGGCAGCGTCGGCACAACAATGTCCACGCCAAACACTTCTTTCACTTTGTCGCCAAACTTTTCTTTGGTCTTTTTCAGCCCGTAGGCAATCATCTCCGCTTCCAAATTCATGACATCTTGGAACGAGTTGATGTAAGAAAACTCCACATCAAAACTTGTGAACTCAGTCGCGTGCTTTTTTGTGTGAGATTTTTCGGCGCGAAAACATGGAGCGACCTCAAAAATCCTTTCAAAGCCTGCTGCCATGGCCATTTGTTTATAGAACTGCGGGCTTTGAGCAAGATAGGCTTTTCGGTCAAAATATTTCACCTCAAAAACTTCGGCACCGCTTTCGCTGGCGGTCGCAATGAACTTTGGAGTGTGAATTTCGGTGAAATCGTGCTGCAAAAGATATTCCCTCATGGCGTTCACGAGTTCGCTTTGAAAACGGAAAACAAGTTGATTGCGTTCCGTGCGCAAATCGATCCAACGAAAGTCCAGCCTTTGGTCAATCGAGCTTTCCGGCCCGATCGGGAACGCTTCGGCGCGGCTTGTGATTTCCACTTTTTCCGGCAAAATTTCAATTCCACCAAGTTTGACATATTCGTTTGCGACGGCTTTTCCGCTGATTTTCACCGTGCTTTCAAGTGTGGCATGCGAAAAAATTTCGGCAATTTCCGGATTTTCCTCTTTGACAACTGTCACTTGAATTTTGCCCGAAAGGTCGCGAATGACCACGAACTGCATGCTCTTTTTGTCACGCAAGTTTTCAATCCAGCCTTGAATTTCCACTTGTCCAGGTTTTACTTCACAAATTTTCATAAACTCTCCAAATTTCTTCTGATAATGAACAACATAATTATACACCAACGCAAAAAACATTTCAACAAAATTGCAAACAAAACAAAAAACACGGACTTTCCCCCGTGCTTTTTCATTTTTTTAGTTCCTTATTTTTTAGCCTTTTTCTTTGGCTTTTCTTCTTCAACTGCTTTTGTTTCAGTTTTCTTTGTTTTGGCTTGTTTCTTTTCTTTTTTCTTGTCGCGTTTTTTCTTTGAGTCAACAGAAAACTTGAAAAGTTCGTGCTCGTGATTTTCTTCCGTGCGAACTTTCTCAACGCGCGCCGGCAACTTCTTTCCAACAACAGGCATTGTCACTTTGTCTTTGCGTTCACGCACTTCAATTTGATTATAAGGAACGGAAATGTTGTGGCGTTTGAACTCGTTATATACGTTTTCCATAATGTAATAATAAACGTCCCAATAGTCCGCATTGTCGCACCAGCAGTTTGCAAAGAAATCAATGCTGCTTGCGCCCAAAACTTTCAAACGGCAGAATGGCGCCGGGTCAAGATAGACCCGCCCGTCGCTTGCCATAACGTCCGTCACGATTTTCTTGACAAGTTCGACATCGCTTTCATATGCCACCGAGAACGTGAAGTCAACGCGGCGCTTTGGATATGCACCCAAGTTTGTGACGTTGCTTGACAAAATGCTGGAGTTTGGCAAGGTCACCTTCTTATTGTCCACAGTGATGAGCGTTGTGAACATGAAGTTGATGTCGGTGATGCTGCCCTCAACGCCGTTGATGATGATGTAGTCACCCTTTTTGAACATGTGGCTGGAAATGATGATGATCCCATTTGCCACGTTTGCAATCGCAGTTTGCAATGCCATGCCCACAGCCAAGATGACCGCACTGAGCGCTGTCAAAAGCCCCGTGATTTCCACACCAAGTTGTGACAACAACAACAAAATCAAGGCGAACCAAAGCACGAATTTCAAAATTGTGCAAAGAAATTGTTGCGCAATCTTTTCCATTTTTGTGCGACCAAGAACTTTGCGCACAACTGACATGACAATTTTGATGACAATGATGCCGATGATCAAAATTGCAAAGAACAAAACGATGTTTTGCCAACTATCTCGAAAATATGTGACAATATCGTTCCAAACACCTTTAAGCCATTCCATATATTTTTTCTCCTTTTTCGACAATAATTTTAGCACCGCGGCAAAGCGATGTCAAACAAATGTCAAAAAGTTTTCAAAAAAACCAAAAATAATTTTTTGGTCTTTTTGTTTTTTATTTTATTTTGACAGGTTTTTGCGCCAATAGCTTTGATACATCTGTGTCAAAAGTTGTGCCGCTTGTCGTCGATTGCTGTTTTTGGTCTCTTCATTTTCGCCAGCTGCGCCAAGAACGCTTGGATATGGCGATCTTCCCGCGCCTTGAAGCATGAACGCATACCAACCATTCGGATTTTTGAATTCCGCTCTTTCAAGGCTTGAGCCGCTGAACGCTTTTTCGCCGATATATTGCAAACTTTCTGGCAAAACAACAAATTTGATTTTTTGATTGTTTTCAAAGGCGTGTGGAGCGATTGAATATGTCCCTTCTTCGACCACATATTTCCCGTCAGCATCAACAGGAAGTTTGTCGTTCGCTTTGACCAAGCAGTGCCCGACATAAAGCACGCCGTTTTTCATCTGTTCTTCAAAATATGGCGTTCCGGCAAAAGCGTTTTCACCGATATATTCAATATTGCAATCTTCGTCCCATTCAACAGTCGTGAGTGAAGCACAGTTTTCAAAAGCCTCTTCGCCAATCTTTTTCACGCTTTTTGGAATGTGAACGCTGGCAATTTCTGTCCCTTTGAAAGCACCGGCAGGAATGTAAGTCACAATTGACGGAATTGAAATGTCCTCTTTTGCGCCTTCAATGGTCAAAGTATGAGCGTGGCACATTGGGCTTGAATAGTCATTTTCAAAATTAATTGAAATCCATTGTTGGAAGCTTCCTTTGAAGACAACTTTTTCAAGGAGTGTGCAGTTTTTGAAAGCGTCTTCCCCGACGTCCACAAGTTCGGCCGGCAAGATTATGCTCTTGAGCCCTGTGCAGTCAGCAAAGGCCTGAGCGCTGATTGTCAGCGTGCCCTCAACAACTTCATATTCTTCGCCAAGGTCACTTTTTGCTCTGATGAGGTGCTTGTTGATGTAAAGCACATCTCCCGACCAGTTGGAAGGGTTGTCAATGAAGGCCGTTCTGTGAAATGCGTGGTCGCCGATTGTGCTCACGCTCTCAGGAATGGAGATGTTTGCAAGTTTATAGCAGTTTTGGAAGGCGCTTTCTCCAATGGTTGTGAGACCATCTGTGAATGGCGCAACTGTCAGCTTTCCGCAGCCGGCAAAAGCACTTTCTTCAATTGTGAGAAGTGCCGCCTTTTCGCCCGCTTTCAAGTCCACTGTCACTTTCTCAAGATTTGTGCAGCTTTCGAAAGCGTGTGACCCGATGCGCTTTATGGTTTTGGGCAAAACGACTTCTTGAACAGTTGTGTTCATGAAAAATCCAGAAAAACGCCCGTCATATGTTTCAAGTCCCGACATAATTTCTTCCACCGGCAAGCCGTTGTAGGTTTCGGCAACGATGATTTTCTTTGCGCTTGTGACCCTGTTATCTCTCAGCACAACCGCATATCCCGTCATCTCTTTATATTCCAGCCCGTCATATCCGCAAGAATCGCAGTGATTTGTTTGGGTGAATGTGTGTTCGGACGTCTCGCTTTCCCCGCATTCTGCACGTTTGCAAGTGCGCGTGTGGTCGGTGTCAGTGATGACCCACTCTTCTTTGTCATCTTCGCTCTCTGCCCAAAGGTGCCCAAGCTCCGGAATTTCTTCGGTGTAGGAAAAGCCGCATTCTGCAAGAGAGCAGGTGAAAAGATATTCCCCTTTTTCTGTGCAAGTTGCGTCAGCGTTTGTTGTTTGAACAAATTGGCACTCTTGAGAGGTTATTTCTCCGCAACGCGAACATGTTTTTTTGTGTTTGTGCACCCCATCTTCTTCATAGTGCTCATAGCCGCTGTCATATTGGTGTCCAAGCGCCTCGCCGTTTTCTGTTTCATAAGAGAATTGGCAATCCATGCAGTGTCTGACATCTTTTCCTTTTTCGGTGCATGTTGCTTCTTGAGGCGTTGTCACAAATTCGCATGAAATTCCATTTTCTTCTTCACCGCAAAGCTCACAAGTCTTTTTGTGCTTGCTGTCTTGTTCTGACGAGCCGCTTTCATGTTCAAATTTCCAAACATGTTCAAGCTGGGCGCTCGTTTGCAAAGTCGTATGGCGTGAGCAAACTGTGCATTCTGTGAAAATCTCCCCAGGCTGCGTGCAAGACGCCTCGGTTTCTTTTCTTTCTGGCGTGCAGAGGTTGAATTCAACCTCGTCGCAGCGGTTGCATTTGTGCTCATGGTGGCCCTCAGGCGTTGTTTCGCTGTAGGTCCACTCTTGCGGAAATTCATGCCCAAGTTCGTTTTGAGTTGTTTCGACTTTTTGTTGTCCGCAAGCCGTGCAGGTGTATGTTTTTGTCCCTTTCGTGGTGCAAGTTGCCTCTTCTTCAGTCATGTGTTCTTCGTCAAAAGAGCAGATTCCCGTCAAGACTTCGTTGCAGCCAACGTTCAAGCATCTTTGAGTGTGGATAAACTCGCCGTTTTGATTTTTCCCGGCTTCAACCCATTGTCCGCTCCATGTGTGTCCAATTGCATCAGCATAGTCATGCGAAACAAAGTCACCGCATTTTGGGCAAACGTGTTCGTGATGCCCCGGCTCTGTGCAAGTTGGCTCAGTTTGCTCAGTTTCATATTCGCATTCCTCAATGATTTGCAAATCGCAGCCCGGATTTTGGCAATGCTGCTCATGCGTTCCGTCGCAGTCATTGTCATCTTCTTCTTTCAAAGACGCCCATGCGGACATATTGTGTCCAAGCGCATTGATTGTGCGCGTCTCCTCTTCTCCGCATTTGCAAATTCTCTTTTCAAGACCAGGTTCGGTGCAAGTGGCAGCCTTGTCCACCATCCATTCCGAAAAAGAATGTTGGTGCCCGCAAGCCGTCAAAAGCAAGCCCCCGCAGAGAACAAGCGCAAAAATTCCAATCAAAGTTATCGGTGCAAAAAACTTCCTAAAATTTTGTTTCATACCCAACTCCTTATGAGGATAATACACAAAATTGCTCATTTTTGCAAACAAAATGAAGAGAAAAACAAACAAAATTTTTTGAGGAAAAATAAATTGATTTTTTTCGCAAAAATGCTTGACAACAAAATTTGAAATGGTTATAATTAAACAGCATTCAGGAAATAGGCAAATCCCCAGCCTATTGCCGGATGTGATTGCTGATGGCTTATAACTTAGGTGGACAATCGCGCCACCCTGCTGCCGAGCGAAGCGAACGCCATTTGCACACTGTATCTTCGACCTGCAAATATAAGGAAAATTTAGCCGGTTTTGGACAGGTGTAAAGTCCGTAAAAAACACACAAAATTTAATAATGGCTTGTAGCTCAGTCGGTTAGAGCACCACCCTGCTGCCGAGC
>CANQWP010000036.1 GCA_947627585.1 uncultured Clostridia bacterium | reverse complement strand
CACGCCACTTCAAGGCGTTGTGATGGGCACGCGCTCTGGCGACATTGACCCGACCGTTGTGCAATATCTTGGCAAAAAGAAAAAACTTGGCGTGGACGAAATGCTGACCTATCTCAACAAGAGCTGTGGCCTTTTGGGTGTTTCGGGCGTTTCAAGCGATCAGCGCGAAGTGATTGCAAAGGCCAAAGCCGGCGACCACAGAAGCCAACTTGCGCTTGATATGCTTTCCTACTCCGTGAAAAAATATATCGGCAGCTATATGGCCGTGCTTGGGAAAGTTGATGCGATCATTTTCACGGGCGGCATTGGAGAGAATGGCGCTGAAACGCGTGAAGCGATTTGCAGCGATCTTGAAAACCTTGGGATTGTGCTTGACAAAAAGAAGAACACAAACTTCCATCGCGGCGAAATTGAAGAAATTTCAACGGCAAAATCAAAAGTCAAACTTTTCATCATTCCAACAAACGAAGAGCTTATGATGGCGCGCGAGACAAAGGCGATTGTTAACGGCCTCAAAAAGCACAAAAAGTAAGTGCCCGTTGCAGAAAGGTTTGATTGTCATTCTGACGGGAGCGAAGCGGACGGAAGAATCTCAATAAGCCAAACGATTTAAAAATTAACAAAAAAATTCACAAATCAAGCGAAAATGGCTTGACAAAAGTTTGTTTTTGCGATATAATCTTGCAAGTCTAGTGAATTTAAAAACAAATATGCACAAAAAGGAGAAGAAAAATGGCAGTTCCAAAGCATAAGGTTTCAAAACAGAGAAGAAACACCCGCAATTCCGCAAATTTCAATGTTGAAGCGCCAACACTTGTTGAGTGCCCAAAATGTCATGAGCTCAAAAAGCCTCACACAGTTTGCAAAAATTGCGGAACATATAAAAATCAAACTGTTGTTGAAGACAAAAAGAAAAAAGAAACAAAAAAATAAACTCAACCAAGCGTTGAGTTTTTTTATTGCATTTGAATTAATTAAGGAAAATTTAATATCAAATTAGAATGTCATTCTGACGGGAGCAAAGCGTACGGAAGAATCTCAATAATTCAATGCATGTGCTTCGACAGAGGTTTTTGGCCTACTTTCAAAATTTCAATCAATTAGGCCAAGAAGATAGTCAGCAGAAACCTTGAAAAATTTTGCCAACTCATATATGTTGGGCGCCGTTGGCTCTATTTTATTATTTTCCCATCGACTTATCGTGGGTCCGCGTACGCCGATTTTTTCGCCAAGCTTTACGGTTGACAAATTTTGTTCTAACCTTAATTCTTTAATTCTTTCACCTAATATTTTCATATTTAACCTTTCTTAAAATTTTATCAAAAAATTTTTAAAAGCGCTTGACAAGTACGTTTAAGTACTGATATAATTTTATACGTAAACGCACACACAAAAAAACAAGGAGTTTATATGAAAAAAGAAAAAGAATTTGATATTGCAGCATTTTATTTTGATTGTTTTGCAGAATATGAAGAAAATTTTACTGAACAAAGTGACACTGAAAAACGTCTTTTGGACTTGGGGGACAGTGTCTTTTCAAAACTTGATAAGAGTCAATCAAAAATGTTGGACGAACTTGTTTCTTTATATGATGAATATTATTATGAAAAAAGTCTTTGTTTGATAAATTTTTTGCTTGAAATTCTATTCCCTAGAAAATAAATTGAGAAAATTTTTATTCTTTGACAATTTTTAAGAACTTGTCTTGTGATTAGACAAATTCTTTTTTTTCTTTGTTTTGACGCATATTTTTTTGACTTTTGTCGACCGTTTTTGATATAGTTATTCTATATATTGTATTTAAATATATATCCAGCACAAATTCAGGCAAAAGCTTTGGAGATTTAGCGATTTGTTTCGCAAAGAAATTGGTCGGGTTTTGAGAATTTGTTTTCAAGAGGTGAAAACATGAAAATTGTGGTTGATGCTTTTGGCGGCGACAATGCGCCGGTCGAGGTTGTGGAAGGCGCGGTGCTTGCGCTTGCAAAAAAGAAAGATTTGACGGTGGTCTTGACGGGCGACCAAAAGAGAATCAGCGAAATTTTGAACGGGCGCACTGAGCGCGTGGAAATTGTTGACGCAAAAGATGTCATCACAAATGACGACACTCCAACGCTGGCAATCAGGCAGAAAAAAGACAGCTCTTTGGTGCGAGCGTTTGACCTTTTGAAAGAAAATGACGACGTGGTCGGGCTTGTTTCAGCCGGCAGCACGGGAGCGGTGCTTACGGGCGCAATTTTGAAGATTGGCCGCATCAAAGGCATTTCAAGGCCGGCGCTTTGTCCAATTTTGCCGACTGTCAAAAAGGACAAGACGGTCATGATTTGTGACTGCGGGGCAAATGTGGACTGCAAAAGCGAGCATCTTTTGCATTTTGCCATCATGGCATCGGCTTATTCTTCAATCATGAGTGGGCAAGAGAGTCCAAAAGTTGCCCTTCTCAACAACGGTGCCGAAGAGCACAAGGGCAATGAGCTTTGCAAAGAGACTTTTCCACTTCTTAAAAAACTTCCAATCAATTTTGTCGGCAATGTTGAGGCACGCGATGTCATGTCGGGCGACGTTGACGTGATTGTGACGGACGGCTTTGCCGGCAACGTGCTTTTAAAGAGCGTGGAGGGAGTGGCAAGTGGGATGTCAAAGCTCATCAAACAAGAAGCAAAAAAGAACGTCTTTTCCATGCTTGGCGCGCTGATGATGGGCCGTTTCAAAGGACTGAAAGCGAAAATGGACATCAACAAATATGGCGGCGCTCCATTTTTGGGCTGCAAAAAACTTGTTGTCAAGACTCACGGAACGGCAAATCGCGAAGTCATCAAGAACACCATTTTGCAAGTTGCAAAACTTTATGAAAGTGGACTGAACGAAAAAATTGAAAGCCTCGTTTTGAAAATGACAGAAAGTTTGGGCGAAGAAAAGACGGGAGGCGCAAATGGCTGAGAAAAAGAAAACAGAAAAGCGCGGACAAGAGCAAGCCAAAAATCTTATTGAAAATGTTTTGGGCGTGCAGTTTTCGGACAAAAACTTGTTGACGCGTGCGCTGACTCACCCATCAAAATCGAAAGAGAACTATCAACGCTTGGAATTTTTGGGTGACAGCATTTTGAACTTTCTTGTGGGGGAATTTTTATTCAAAAACTCACCAAAGCAAGAGGGCGAACTGACCGTTCTGCGCGCGCACTATGTTTCGGAAGAACATTTGAGCCTTTGCTTTGACGAATTGAATTTGTCGCAATTTGTCATCACGGGGAAAAGTCTTAAGGGAGAAATCACAACCGCCATCAAAGGCGACATCATGGAGTCCGTCATTGCGGCGATATATCTTGACAAAGGGCTTGACTGCGCAAGAGACTTCATCATTCAAAAACTTCATATTGCTGACTTTGAAAGCGCAGAGGACGACAATTTCAAGTCTCAACTTCAAGAACTTGTGCAAGCAAACTTCAAATGCACAATGAAATATGAGACCACGCGCGCAGAAGTGGGCTTTGAAGCAAAGTTTTTTATGGACGAAGATTTGATTGCGACGGGCTATGGAAAAGACAAGACCAAAGCCGAGCAAAATTGTGCATATGTGGCAATTAAGAAGCTTTTTGAAGAAGATTGAACAAATTGTTATGAAAACATAACGAATTTGATTGATTTTAGGCAAAAAAATATAAATTTATTGGGTGTAATATGTATTTCAAAAGAATTGAAATGATTGGCTTCAAATCGTTTGCGGACCGAACTGTGATTGAGTTCAACGGCGGCTTCACGGCGATTGTCGGGCCAAACGGGTGCGGAAAAAGTAACATTTCGGAGGCTATTCGTTGGGTGCTTGGTGAACAAAGCGCCAAGAGTTTGCGCGGCGACAACATGCAAGATGTCATTTTCAAAGGCACAGAAAAGCGCAAAAGCCTTTCTTATTGCGAAGTGACGTTGACTTTTGACAACACTGACCGCTTTTTCAACATCGCTTTTGATGAGCTTTCCATCACGCGAAAACTTTATCGTTCGGGCGAGAGCGAATATCTCATCAACAAAAACACCTGCCGCTTGAAAGACATCAACAATCTTTTGTTTGACAGTGGCGTCGGGAAGAATGGATATTCCGTCATCAGCCAAGGCAAAGTCAGCGAAATTGTGGATGAAAAGCCGGAAGAACGTCGCGTTATGTTTGAAGAGGCGGCGGGCATCTCAAAATTCAAATCGCGCAAAGACGAGGCAGAGAAAAAGCTTCAAAACACGCGCGATAATCTTGTGCGCATCGACGACATCACCGCCGAGATTGAGCGCCAGATGGGCCCACTGAAAAAGCAGGCCGAGGACGCAAAAAAATATCTTCAATTCAAAGGCGAACTGAAAGATTTGGAAGTGAACGCCTATGTTTTTCAATATGAAAACTCCAGCGTTCAAAAAGAGCAAATCAAAATGCGCATGAACGCGATTGACGAAGAGTCGCAAGCCCGACAAAGCGATTTGGACAGGCAGAATCGCGAGTATGCGGAGGCGATGGACAATCTTTCGGAGTTTGACAAAAAGATTTCCGCCCTTCATGACAAAGAACTTGCGCTCACTGTCGAACTCGAAAAGCAAGAAGGCGAAACAAAGGTCGCTCGCGAACGAATCAACATGACTCAGCGCGAAAATGACAGGCTCAACCTTGACATCACCAATGCACAAACGGTGATTGAGACGTGTGAAGAGCAAGAAAAAGCGAAACTTGCCGAAAAGGCTGCGCTTGAAGAGCGCAAGACCGCTTTGGAAGCGTCATATGAAGAACTTTCAAATCGTCATCTTCAAATTGTTGACGAGATGAGTTTGAGCGAGACGGAGGCCGGGCAATCTCAACAGAAAATCATCGAGACTTTGGGCTCGCTTTCGGACGTCAAGAGCAGCGTTTCAAGGCTTGAGACCGAGAAAAATTTGCTTCTTGAAAATGGTAAAAACTTGGAGAAAAACCTTGCAGATGTCGAGTATAAAATCGAAAATGTCGAACGCCTCAAAAAAACAAGCGAAAGCCAAATTTCTGCGGCGCAAGGGCAATTTGACAGCATAAAGAAAGAGTTTGAAGAGCTTTCTGGGCGCATTTTTGTCAGCACAAACGAGGTGGCCGAACTTGAAGTTGAACGCGCCAATTTGACCACGCAAATCAAAGTCTTTGAAAACAGAAAAAAACTTTTGACCGAAATGCAAGCGGAATTTGAGGGCTATGCTCCGGCCGTGCGAAAACTTTTGAAAGAAAGCGAGAAAAATGCGCCACTTCGTGAAAAAATGGTGGGCGTTTTGGCTTCGCTTATTAAAGTGCCAAAAGAATTTGAGACCGCGATTGATGTTGCGCTTGGCGCAGCAGTGCAAAACATTGTGACATTTGACGAGGACGGCGCGAAAGACCTGATTTCCTATTTGAAACAAAATCAATTTGGGCGCGCGACATTTTTGCCGATTTCCAGCATGAAAAGACGCGACCTGGACGAAAGAATTGTCGCTGGGCGAAAAGGCGTGTTTGGAGTTGCCAGCAAATTGATTTCATTCGATCGAAAAATCGACAACGTCATCAGTAATCTTTTGGGCGGGACAGTGGTTGTGGACAACATGAACACCGCCGTTTCGCTTGCACGAGAAAATCGCTTCTCTTTCAAGATTGTCACGCTTGACGGCGATGTTGTCAGCACACAAGGCTCGCTCACCGGCGGCAGCAAAAAGGCAGAGGCCACAAACCTCATTTCTCGCCAACGCGAAATTGAAACTTTGAGCGAGCAGCTTGAAGAAATGCAACTTCGCGAAGTGGAAGTAAGACGCAAAGTGGACTATCTCAAAGCCGACCTTGAAGGCTCTCGAAAGAATGAAGCAATTTTGCAGTCTCAAAAGAACGAACTTGACATCAAACTTGCCAAAGAGAACGAAAAACTTGAATCAATTTCAAAAGAACTTGCCGACCTTGCCGATGAGAAACACGCGTTTGAAATGGAGAAAACGACCATTGAAAACAAACTTAAATTGATTGACGGCGAACTTTCACAAGTCAATTTGATGCAAAACGCCCTTTCCGGCAACAAGCAAGACGCGGACATTTTGGTCAAAAAGAAGCAGGAGCGCTATAACAAAATTCGCGCTGAGCGTGATGAAGTTATGGCAAACATGACGACGGTCAAGGTCGAGATTGCTTCTTGCGAAGAAAAGCTCAAAGCGCTTGCTGACGAACTTGACAGACTGCTTTTGGAAAAAGATCGACAAATTTCAAATGTCGAGGCGCTCAAATCTCATCTTGCCGAAAATGAGAAATTTATTGCAAGCGCAGAAGAGATGATCAGGGTGCAACTTGAAAAGGCTGGGCCGTCGCTTGCAAAAGACAATCTTCAAAAAATTCGCAGAGAGCGTGAAAATCTTGAAAACAGCAAAATTGCAATTTCAAACAACATCAAAAAATTGGACGAAGACAAAACAGTCACAATGGCGGAAATTGCAAAAATCAACGACAAGAGATTTCGCGAAGAGTCCAATTTGCAACGCGTTGACACCGAACTTGAAGCCATGCAAGAACGGATTTATGAAGAATATAGCCTGACTTATCAAGGTTGTTTGGAGTTTAAAAGGCCTGATTTTGACATCAAAGAGGCGTCAATTTCAATCAGCAAACTCAAAAAAGAAATCTCGGCGCTTGGATATGTCAATGTTCACGCCATCGAAGATGTGAAGACGCTTTTGGAGCGTTATGAAGACATGACTTCTCAGGCAGACGACTTGAAGAAAGCCGAAAACGATTTGGTGACAATCATCAAAGATTTGTCAAACGAGATGTTGACAAAATTCAACGCTGAGTTCAATCGCATCAATGACAGCTTCAAAGTTGTGTTCCGCGAATTGTTTGGTGGAGGGAATGCTCGTCTTGAACTCACGGAAAGCGAAGATCCACTTGAAGCCGGCGTGGAAATTATGGTTCAACTTCCGGGAAAAGCCGCCAACAAACTTTCGCTTTTGTCGGGCGGAGAGAAAACTTTGACAGCAATCGCGCTTTTGTTCTCGATTCTGCGTCTCAAGCCACTGCCATTCTCTCTTTTGGACGAAATTGAAGCGGCACTGGACGATGCAAACATCGAAAGATTTGCGCTCTATCTCAAAAAGCTGTCCGAGACGACACAGTTTATTGTCATCACGCACAGAAAGCCGACAATGGAGCTTGCGGATAGCCTATATGGCGTGACTATGGAAGAGAAGGGCGTTTCCAAGATTGTTTCTGTCAAACTTTCGGAAGCAATCAAGCAAGCCGATGAGAATCAAGAAACAAACGAGAAAAAAAGCGAAACGGTCGGCGTTTGACGATCCGAATGGGCCGAAATTTTCTTGAAAAGGGTTGAAAAAATGGGACTTTTTAAAAAGATTGGAAATGCGTTGAAAAAGACGAAAGATGCGTTCAGCCGAAAAATTGACGCACTCTTAAGTCACGGCGAAGTGGACGATGATTTGTTTGATGACCTCACGGACATTTTGATTTCTTGCGACATCGGCGTGAAAACTTCGATGGAAATTGTGGAGGACCTTCGCGATGAGTGCCACAAAAGAAAGGTGAGAAAAGCGGAGGACGTGCGCACTGTTTTGAGAGAAATCATTCAAAATCTTTTGAGCGAAGCGCCGGCGATTGAAATTGAATATCCTGCCATCATCACCATAATTGGCGTGAACGGGGTGGGAAAAACGACGACAATTGGAAAACTTGCACAGTTTTTCAAGGACCAAAAGAAAAGTGTGACACTTGTGGCTGGCGAC
>CANQWP010000035.1 GCA_947627585.1 uncultured Clostridia bacterium | reverse complement strand
CCGCGTGACGCCAGAGCAAAAACACACGATCATCAAAGCTCTCAAAACCTCCGGAAACGTTGTTGCAATGACCGGCGACGGCGTGAATGACACTTTGGCACTCAAAGAAGCAAACTGTTCCATCGCGATGGCGGACGGAAGTGAAGTGGCGCGCAACATCTCCCATCTCGTTTTGATGGAAAGCAACTTTTCCGCCCTGCCGGCAGTCGTCAAAGAGGGCCGACAAATTGTCAACAATGTCCAAAACTCATCGGTGCTGTATCTTATGAAAACTCTTTTCACAATCAGCCTTTGCATTTGCACCCTCATCATCCCAAATTCTTATCCTTTTGTGCCGGCGCAATTGCTGCTTCTTGAAATGTTTGTGATTGGAATTCCTTCTTTCATTTTGACTTTCCAGCCAAACAACGACATCATCCGCGGAAACTTCATTCCGCAGGTGTTGAAAAAATCCATTCCATGCGCCTTTTTGATGTTCATCAACATTGTCATCATTGTTGTCATGCGAAGCAACACCGCCACCATCACCCCGGCAGAGTTCACAACCCTTTCAACACTGCTCATCACAGCCGTAGGATTTATCAATCTTGTGTGGGTTTGCTGGCCACTTAACCTTTTGCGCGCAGGCTGCGTCACAGTTTCGGCAACACTCATCATTTCGGTTCTTGCCGCTCTTGGAAAGATATTCTTGGTGACAGACGTCACATTCCCGGTGATCGCAACGCTCATCACACTGCTCCTTTGCTCAATTTTACTGGTCGTGGGCACTTTCTACTTGAAACAGTGGTGGCTTGCAAGGCGCGAAGCACAACTTGCACAAGGAATCGAGCCAAAGCCAGCTGTTTGGGAAAGAGTTTGGCAAAAAGTCAAGCCGAAAAAGTGGGCAAAGAAGTCTAATGATTTGGAAGAGCAAGATTTGATTGAAAACCCAGAAGACGTGACAGAAAACCCTGCGCAAACAGAAGAGAACAACAAGACTTTTGAAGTTATGGAAGAAATTGTGACCGAGCCGAAACAAACAAAAAAGTCGCCCACAAAAAAGGCAACAAAAACACCTGCAAAAAAGCAGCCAGCAAAAAAAGAGGCAACAAAAGCACCTTCCACAAAAACAACAAGTGAGAAAAAGGCGGCAAAAACAACAACTTCAAAAACAAAAATTGTCTCCTCAAAAAAGGCTTCTGAAAAAGGCTTGGAAAACAAAAAAGCGCAAAAATGACTTGTTTTTGCGTTTTTTTATTCAAACAAATTCTTCACTTTGTCGTTGGCTTCAATCAAAAGGCGTTTCAAATTGGTGAAACGTGTGGCGGTATATTTGTTTGCGACCATGCGCCTTAGATATTGTTTCTCCCCGACAATGACCACCATCTTTTTTGCACGCGTCACGGCGGTGTAGATGAGGTTGCGCGTCAAGATGATGCTTGGCCCGGAAATTGCAGGAATGATGATGACGTCAAACTCGCTGCCCTGGCTTTTGTGAATGGTGATGGCATATGAAAGCGACAAATCACCAAGGTCCAGCCGCGTATATTTGCAAATGCGGCCGTCCTCAAACTCCACAATCACCTCGCCCGTCTGCGGGTCGATGGTGTTCACAACTCCAATGTCGCCGTTGAACACGCCCTGCCCGACTTCGTCAGCAAAGCGCCCGTGTCTTATCCAAGAAAGGTCATAGTTGTTTGACATCTGCATAACTTTGTCGCCTTCGCGGAAGATGATGCGTGAAAATTCAAGTTGCCTTTTTTGTGGACTTGGCGGATTGATGGTCTCTTGCAAGCACTTGTTCAGATTTTCAATGCCACAAACTCCGGCTTTGAGTGGCGCAAGCACTTGAATTTGTTTGGCGTCAATTTTCAAATAGTTCGGCAAGCGTCTTGTGACAAGTTCCAAAATGGTGTTTTTGATGATCTCTGGGTCGTCTTTGCTCTCAAAGAAAAAGTCCAAACTTGTGTTGTCGATGAGTGGCATTTTGCCCTCATTGATAAGGTGCGCATTGGTGATGATCAAACTCTTTTCGTCCTGGCGGAAGATTTTTGAAAGAGCGCAAAAAGAGATCACTCCGCTTTGCAAAATGTCCGCCAAAACGTTGCCCGGGCCTACGCTTGGAAGTTGGTCCTTGTCGCCCACCAAAATCAGTTTGCAGTCGCGCGGCATGGCTTTCAAGAGTGCGCACATCAGCTGCGCGTCCACCATTGACACCTCATCCACAATCACGCAGTCGGTTTTGAGCGGGTTGCTTTCGGTGTGCACAAAAAAGCTTGTGCCGTCTTGCAGCGCGTTGACTTCCAAAAGACGATGAATGGTCTTTGCCTCGCAATTTGTGCTGTCGCTCATGCGTTTTGCGGCACGGCCGGTCGGCGCGCAGAGGTTGATGGTCTTTCTCTGCGAGCGCAAAATCTCCAAAATGCACTTGATTATTGTCGTTTTTCCCGTTCCTGGGCCGCCCGTGATGACAAACACACCGTTGTTGATTGCCCCTTCAATCGCGCGCTTTTGCTCTTCGTGAAAAATGATTTTGTTTCGTTGTTCAAACGCCAAAATGTCTTGCGAGATGTCATATTTTTCTTCTTGCTGGCATGAGTTCAGCCACACAAGTTTTTGCGCGATGGACGTTTCATAGAAATAATAGCGCGAGAGCATGACAATTTCCATGCGTGACTTGTTGTCGTCCGCTTTTGGGCTTTCCACCCACGTCGTCACGGCTGTTTTGTCCATGCAAAGACTCTCGAAAGCCTCATCAAAAACTTCTTTGTTTTCGTCCAAATCGAGTTCAAGTTGTTTCGAAGCCTCGCTCAAAAGCATAACTTTCGGCAAAAAGGTGTTTCCATTTTTCTCGCAAGAGATTTTCAGCACATAAATCAGCCCGGCGCGCACGCGAAACATTGAGTTTGTTGGAATGCCGACATTTTGCGCGATGCGGTCGGCCGTGACAAAGCCAATCCCGTCAATGTCCTCAACAAGTTTATATGGATTGTTTTTGACAATTTCGGCGGTTTTTTCGCGATATATGTTGTAAATTTTCAGCGCCATATTGGTTGTGATTTGAAAATTTTGAAGATAGATGATTGTGTTTTGCACCTCATGATGTTCTTTGAAAGAAAAGCCGATTTCCACCGCTTTTTTCTCGCTTATGCCGGCAATTTGCGAAAGCTTTTGTGGCGTATATTCCAAAACGTCCAGCGTGTCTTTGCCAAATCGATCAACGATTTTCTTTGCCGTGATTGGCCCAACGCCGCGGATCAGCCCGCTGCCCAAATATTTTTCAATGCCCGCCAAACTTTTCGGCACGGACATGGAATAGGACGAAAAAGAATATTGCACGCCGTATTTTGTCTTTTCAAACTTGCCTTCAAGGGTCACTTCGGCGCCAATTTGCACATCAATAAACTTTCCGGCGACCGTCACCTCGCCATCTTCGCGTTCCAGGCGTGCCACCGTATAGCCGTTTTCGTCGTTTCGAAAAACAATATCTTCAATGATTCCAGAAAGTGCCATGTTGAAATATATTTTAGCGTTTTTTGCCACAAAAAGCAAACAAAAATCGGTCGGCCAAAATTTTTTATTTTTCCATAACTTTTTTCTTAAAATGCCGAAAAAACAGTTGCAAAAAATTTGACGGCAAGGTATAATTGAAAATGTATGAAAAATGTTGACAAACTGTTTGAAATTGAAGCGCTGACCGAAAATTTGGCAAAGCATTTTGCTGAAAACAACCTGCTCAAAATGAAGGTGCTTTATTTCATTTCGCAATATCAAAACCTGTCTGTCAGCATGATTATCGACAAACTCGGCCTCAAAAAATCGAACTTCGCACTGATGACAAAAGAACTTGAAAACGATGGGCTTGTTGAGGTGCGCCAAGGCGAAATTGACAAGCGCTGTCGCCTTATGGCTCTCACCGAAAAAGGAAAGCGCGAACTTGGCGACTTCTTGAAAAAACTTGAAGCCTTTTTCAGCGAACACTCGCCCGAAGTTGACCATGCAATCGAAACCCTTTGCGCCTTTTTGAACAAGAAAATTTGACCCACAATCCTGTCATTCCGAGAGTAATCGAGGGATCTCGATAAGCCAAGGACAACGCTCATTCAATTCCCTGTCCAGCGGAGATGTCTCACTCCGTTCGACATGACAAAAAAACGGCGAAACTCAAAATTTTGCAAAAAAATGCTCAAAACGGGCATTTTTTGAACATAATTCATAAAAATAAGAAAACAATTTCGCATCACATCGATGCGCGGAGAAAATATGATCAAATTCTATAATTCCCTCACCCGCCAAAAAGAAGACGTGCCTTGCCACGAAAACAAAACTGTGAAGATGTACTCTTGCGGCCCGACAGTGTATTATTATCCTCACATCGGCAATTTTCGTGCCTATCTTTTCATGGACAACATTCGCCGCGTGCTGAAATATAATGGCTATCACCTTGACGGCGTCATGAATATCACGGACGTGGGGCACCTGACCAGTGATGCTGACGAGGGCGAGGACAAAATGCTTGTTGCCAGCGAGCGCGAGCACAAGACCCCTTGGGAAATCGCCAAGTTTTACACCGACATTTTCATGAAGGACGCGCGTGCACTGAACATCGACCTTCCGGAGCACATCGTGCCTGCAACAAGCGTGATTGACGAAATGATCAAGTTTGTCCAAGCGCTGCTTGACAAGGGCTTTGCATATGAAACCAGCAAAGGCATCTATTTTGACATCTCAAAAGACGCCGAATATGGCAAACTTTCCGGCATGGACATTCGCGAAAAGCTTGCCGGCGCGCGCATTGACGTGGACGAAGAAAAGCACACGCCATATGATTTTGTGCTTTGGGTGAAAGCGCCAAAAGAGCACATCATGCAGTGGGAAAGCCCGTGGGGAATGGGCTATCCGGGCTGGCACATTGAGTGCTCGGTGATCGGCGACAAATTTTTGGGGGAAACAATCGACATTCATACCGGCGGCGTTGACCACAAGCCCGTTCACCACGAGAACGAAATTGCCCAAAGCGACAGCAGATATGGCCACCAAGTCGTCAAAATGTGGATGCATTTGGAGTTTTTGCAAGTTGACGGCGGAAAGATGAGCAAAAGTTTGAACAACATATATCGCCTCGCCGACCTGGAAGAGCGAGGATATTCTGCGGAAGATTTTCGATTTTTCTACTTTTTGGCGCACTATTCCAAACAGCAAAACTTCACTTTTGACTCTCTCGACATGGCAAAAAACACTTTAAAGGGGCTGAAAAACTTGGCGAAAGAGCACAAAAACGGCGCTGCCCGCGTGGACACAAAGCCATTTGAAGACGAATTTTTGGAAAGCATAAATGACGACCTCAACATGCCAAAAGCGATCGCTTGCACCCTGAAAATGCTCAAAGAAGAGCGCAGCAAAAATGTTTATGACACACTTTTGAAGTTCAATCAAGTGCTTGGGCTGAACTTGGACGAAGACGAACAAAGCATTCCACAAGAAGTGAAAGCCTTGGCGGAAAAGCGCTGGCAAGCAAAGCAGAATCGCGACTTTGCCACCGCCGATGCCCTGCGTGCACAAATCTTGGATCTCGGCTTTGTCGTCAAAGACACCAAAGACGGATATGAAATTTTGAAAAAATAGCACTTTGTGCTGTTTTTTTTATTTTTTTTGACAAAATAGGTTGAATTTATCCTATTTTTGTGATATAATATAAAAAGGAGCGAGGAAATATGGTTATTGATACAAAAAATTTGATTTCTCTTACCGAGGCAAATCAAAACTTTTCAAAGGTTGCAAAACAAGTGGAAAAAAATGGAAGCGTAGTCATTTTGAAAAACAACAAGCCAAAGTTTGTTGTCATGGAGTGTGAAGATGCTGACTTTTTTGCCCTCACCGATGACGAAAAAATCGACATCGTTGCAAAACGCGTGTTTGAAAGATTTAGACCTACATTTGAGGAGTTGGCAAATAAAAAAGAAGGCGAATGATTGCCACATCCCTGTCATTCTGAGCGAAGCGAAGAATCTCTGCTGGTCAGGGACATAAAAATGTTTAAAGGAAATTTATGAAAGACTATTATGTTTACATCCTTTCCAACAAAACCAACACAGTTTTATATATCGGCGTGACAAACAATCTTGAACGAAGAGTTCACGAACACAAAAATGGCGTTTTGGAAGGTTTTACAAAGAAATATAATGTTCATAAACTTGTTTATTTTGAAATGTGCGGCGATATCAAAGATGCGATTGCAAGAGAAAAACAACTGAAAGGCTTTACAAGAAAAAGAAAAGATGAGTTGATTATGCAAACAAATCCCAATTTTTGTGATTTAAGTTTGCAGTGGAACAAATAAACCCATGTGCTCCCCTGTCATCCTGAGTGAAGGCGCATTTGCGGAGCAAATCTCTCTCAACGGACCCGCTTGATGGAGAGCAGGATCTCTGCTGGCCAAACGGCTGGCTCATTCAATTCCCTGTCATCACACCCAACCTGTCATCCTGAGTGAAACGAAGGATCTCTGCTGGTCAGGGAATTTGCCCTAAATGAATTCCCTGCCTTATTGAGATCCTTCATTCCGCTACGCTACATTCAGGATGACAAGCGGAGGGCTTTGAATGATTCACAAAATTGCAAAAAGAAAAAACACCTTGAAAAAGGTGTTTTGTTTTCTTTTGTTTGTCGAGGCTTACAAAGGCAAGCGCAAGAACACTTTTGCTGCTGTGGCAACGGAACCGCCTTCTGAATCAGGATCCCAACCAAGACTACCATCATCTTGTTGGAATGCGCTGATAATCATAGGCAAGAATGTGTTGAAGAAGATAATCAAAACGATAACAACAACAATTGTGACAATGATGTTGACCAAACGCTTTTTGTTTTCTTCACGCGCTTCGGCAGAGTCTGCTCTTGCCATTTTGATGCCGACATAAACTGCATAAATTCCACCTGCAGCACCAACGAGTGCAAGTGCAACCCACAAAACAATCGTAAGAACATCTGTAAGAGTTCCAACCCAGCCCCAATCTGCGCCACCTTTGCCTTTAAGTTGATCAAGCAGCGTCTTCCAATTCGTAGCAAGTCCTAACATAGATAAAAATTTCATAATTATCTCCTCCAATAATTTAAAATTATTGTTTCAAATTCTTGCAAGAATATTCTTGCCAAATTTGATTTACATACAAATCATAACACATTAAAAAAATATTTCCAAACAATTTCAACAAAAAAATTAAAAATTTTTAAAAATTTTTTTTATTTCTACAAAATTCGAAAAAATCTTTTTTAATTTTTTATTTGACTTTTTTGAAATTTCTTCCTCCAGTCCCCCAACCACCAGTGTTTTAGGGACAAAAAATGATTCAAATTGCCGTCTTAAACTCAAACAACCGCCCTCTGCCATTTTTGAAAATTAAATTAAAATAAAAATAAGAAAAAAACATTTTTTTAAAACCTTTTCATTTTTTTATTTATTTTTCATTTTCGCGTGCTTTTTAAAAAAAGATTTGATATAATGAGAAAAAGAGAACACAAATGAAGAAAAAAGAAGAGAAACCTGCTGCAAAAAACCTTTCGGTGCGCCTTTCGCGCTTTTGGACGGCAAGCAAGAAGTTTGCCACCCAACTTTTCTTTCCCGAAGACATGAAATGCGTTTTCTGCGGCGCGGACATTCCAAACTTTGACGAGCGACCATATTGCGACGAGTGCGCTCGCACTTTGCCTTTCAACAACGGCCATCGCTGTGAAGTCTGCGATGTTCCGCTTGAAAGCGAAGCGACCGTTTGCGACTTTTGCCAAAAAGAGAAAAAGGCGTTCAAAAAGGCGTTCTGCCCATTTATA
>CANQWP010000034.1 GCA_947627585.1 uncultured Clostridia bacterium | reverse complement strand
ACGCGAATTGTTGCCGTTTGGCCATATGCAGCTACATTGAGTTCAGCTTGCAAGCCATCTTTGTCGTAGTTTACGAAACCTGTCAAGGAAACAAGATCAAAATATGTGGCTTCGAGTGTTACGTAATATGCTCCGCCTTTAACTAAATCATATACTGAAATCGCTTTGTTCAAAAGCTCGGTCACGTCGGTGTATGTTACACTCTCGTCAATTGCTGTGACGTTTTTCTTCTCGCCCAATGTTACTGTCGCCGTCAAATCCCCATATATCACTTCAGCATATGACAAGTCGTTTTCTTCAAACACAATGTTTGCGGTTGCTTCGTCATATTTAATTTTTAAAGTGTCGTTCTCATATCCAACCCAAAGTGCTGAAAGGATGTTTTCTAAATTAATTTGTTTTGATTCATTTTGAATTTTTTCAACGAGCGCGTTGACATCAATTCCAAAGCCTTTTGCAAGCAAAGCAAAAATTTCTTTGCCGTCTTGAAGGTCCGCTTTAAGATGAACATCCTTTACGTCAAGATAAATTGTTTCATCCAATACTCTCAACTTTATGTCTTGGCCAAAAGCTAATAGGTCGACTTCCGCCTGCAAGCCATCATCATCAAAATTCACAAATCCTTCAACAGAAATGTCTTCATAATCTGCGTCAAGTGTGATATAAAATTTTTGTGCCTTCACATATTCCATTACAGAATGAATTTTGTCGGCAATTTCTTTCACCGAGACATATTCTGAAGGGATAATTTCTGGGAATGTTGCAGGAGCTGTCAAATCAATGACGGCTTCAAGCTTTTCATAAGCCACTTTGATAGATTTCAAAAGTTCGTCATATTTAAGTGAAACGGTCACCTTGTCACAAATTCCAATTTCAACAGAATCATCTCGGCTTTGAATTGAAATGAGGGAAGAGTCAATTTCCGTCTCGGCAAACACTTTCAAAATTTCAATAAGGCTCAAAGCGCTGTTTGCGGAAGCAACCTTGATGTCGAACAAATCCAAAATGTAATCGATGTCGGTTTCTTCGCCGAAAATTTTCAGCCCAGAATATTGAGCATAAAGTTTGTTGTCGAGATAGTCAAGGGCAAGCGTACTTCCGAAAGCGTGCACTTTTGCAGAGACTTGTGCTGCCTTTTCTTTCAAAGAGACTTTGAAATCGGCGTCTGCGGTGATGTTGTCATATGTTGCATGAATTTTTCCTTGAATCTTGTCTTGTTTCACCGTGTCAAAGAGTGCATCAACGGCCGGAAGAACCTTGCCAACATCAGCATGCTCAACAGGGGAAATTTCAACAACTTTCGGCTCAACAATGTCGATGGAAACAGCAATTTCATCAGCCATTAATGCATCTGAAACGAAAGAAAGTGCTTTGAGTGAATCTTCTTTTGAAACGACTTTGATTTGACCAATGTCTCTCAAAGAAATTGTGAACGTGTCCCCCTCTCTTTCAAGTTTTTCCAAAATGCTCAGGTCAATTTCTTCCAAGTTTGGTGTGCTTGCACCAAAACTGAGAGCAGGCAAAACCTGCATCAAATTTCCGCTTTGAATTGCGGACAAAATTTTTGCGACGCCCTCAATTGGGATTTGAATGCCAAATTGTTTTTCCAAAAACGCCATCAACTTGTCGGTGTCAGAAAGCGAAAACTTGAGATAAATGTTTCCATATTCCAAATAGAAATAGCTGTTTTTGAACAAGGCAATCTTGAGTGGAGTGTCGAGCAAAGTTGTCTCAAACATGGCGTTGAGATTTTTAATGTCAGCGCTCAAAGTCCCATCAAGAGCAAAATCCCCGACATTTACACTCAAATCAAAGCCCAGTTTGTCTTGTCCCAAAGTGCCAAGCACAACCCCGGCAACGTCAACAAGGTCAGAGATGTCAATAAAGCCCTCTTCTTTTGGCTTTGTCACCTCAACTTTTTCTGGAGTTTGAACAAAAGCGTCGACAGAAAAACTCGTTCCAGAAATTGTTGTTTTTGGAAGTTCAATTCTTTGCAAGTTATAGTCATTATCGCAATATACATTCAATTTGATTGGCGGGTCAATCATGGAAATGTTGACTTCAAGTTTGACGCCGTCCTTTCCTTTGATTTCTTGAAAGTCAGAAAGGAAACCCAAAATCATGTTTGCATCAAGACTTGAAAGATCAATCCCTCCCAAACTTGGAAGCGTAAGCCCCAAAATGTTGGTGACTTTTCCAACAGAGTCCCCAATGCTGCTTGTGTTTACGGCAAATTTGCCGTTCAAAGTCTCAACAAAAACCTGTCCGTCTCCATAGAAAACGTCGACGTCCATTTTGCTTTCGCCCAAATCAAGCCCAATGTTGCCTTTGACTTTCAAATTGTCAAAGCCGTTTGAAAGGTCAAGTTTTGCATCAACCGAGACCAAAATTTGTTGAGAGCCGGTTTCAATCGCGGCATCAAGATTGATGTCAATCGCGTTTGAGCCCTGCAAGTTCTCCCACATCTGTTTAAGTTGAACAGGAATCTGATTTGCGGAAACATTTGTGTTTCCTGCTGGCGAAAGAAAAAGCACTCCCGCCGCTGTTCCAACAGCTACGAGAAGATAAAGCACAACATATCCACAACCCTTGCCAAGTTTTTTGAAAAACTTTTTCATGCTTCACCTCCAATTGGAAGTGTCACAGGCTGATTGAAGATATAATCGGTGTTCAGCGTGCCGGTGCAAGGAGCGGGAACGCCATACAAAACCGTGTAGTGTTCCACAACTTCCGTTCTGACAAAATTCCAGTCTGCATCAAGATAGATCTTGATTGACACATCATCGAATTTTGGAGCATCTTTCAGCCCGCTGGTTTGCATGACTTGTTTATAATATCTCAAAACTCCCGACACTGGGTCCAGATTGATTGTAAACTCAAACACGGACTTTTCATCAAGAACCGCATCCGAAACAACAACATCTTTTTCATCAATGATTGTTTTTGGCGAAATCACATATGGCAAAAGACGATATGGCTCAAGTCCATTGAGGTCAACATAATTCTTCAAAGTGTAAGACGTCCCGGTTTTGTCCCACTTGGCGCTGCATATTCCCGTTTGGCTGTCAACTGAGAGGTCTTTGCCCTTATGCAAACTCACACTTGAGGAGTCTTTTTCCATAACAGCGCAATTTGCGACTGTCAAAATCCCTTTGCTCAAGCTTTCAAAGGTATAGGCTTTCCCGTCAAATTTCTTGCTGCTTGTAATGTCCTGTGTGGCTATTGTGGCAACTTTTCCAAGTCCAATGGCACTGTATGAAGACGCGTTCATTGCGTTGAAATCAGCGAGCGCAAAATTTTGACTTGCGGACAAGTCTTTTGGAGTCTTTCCTTGACTTTTCAAGGTGGAAACAATGCTTGAAAAGTCCTCTCCGGATTGTGCAGTCGTGCCAAGAATGGAACTGAGCACTTCCAACTTGTTTATTTCATAATCTTCAAGTTTATAGCTGGAATAGTCAAACGACAGACCGGTCAAATAGTTTTTATACCAGTTTCCAAGCATAATGCCAGATGCCACGCCAATCATGACAATTGCCGCAACTTTTATGGCAAACTTTTTCCAATAAAATTTCTTTCGCTGAAGATTTTTTGCAGCGGGCAAAACAATCGATGTGCATTTTGGATCTTTTGCACACACCAATCGCTTTTTTGTTTTGTTTTTCAATATTGACTCAACATCTTTCTCTTCACTGCTCAAAACTCTGTTTTGAGAATTGAAGGGAATCATGTCGATTTCACTATCTAACATTAACTCTCCCTAAGGGTTTTGATTTTGGAAAATATTGCGTAGGTTTTTAACCCATGATTTTAAATTTTGATTTTTTTCGGCAGAAATATCTAGGATATTTTTATTATACAATGCATACAAGTCAAAAATCAACCAATTTCGCAAAATTTTTTGAAAAAATATTTAAAATTTTTTAAATAATTTCAAAATTCTATATATTTTTCAATTGTGTCTTGACAAAAAGCTGCTGAAAACACTATAATTCAAACAAAAAGAGAGGCAAAAATGGAAGAAAAGAAAAAGGGCTTGCTCATCAAGCAAACTCCTCCAAAAAAAAGCGTTCCAAACACGATAAAATCGACTCCAAAGCCGGTTGCTGTTGCGCCGCGCTCGTCGCAAAAAGCGCCGCAGCAAAAAAGAGTGATAAGTTCCACTCCAAAGCCGGTGGTTTCAAAAAATGCACCAAACAAAAGCGCGGCAACGGCTCAAACGCCTTCAAAAAACGTGAAAGTTGCAAACAGCCAAAATCTGAAAACTGTCACAAAGCCCGCCGCACAAAAAAACACGGCAAACGCACCAAAAATCAGTGTGAAAATGGAAAAAAGTGAGGCAAAAAGCAGGTCGAGTGGCGCAACGCTCTCAAAAAAGTTCCTTATGTGCGCCATAAGCCTTGCGCTTGCCGGAATTTTCTTTCTGCTTGCGTTTCTGTTCCTTTTAAAGCGTGATCACCCGCTTGCTCTGGCAGAAAGCTCCTTTTCTTCTTCCCAAAGCGAACAAGAATTTGTCTTTCCAAACTATGACCACTCGCAAATTTTGGGCACGGTCAGCCGCCCAACAAACGTCCAAACTTTCGGCGACCACGAAAAAGAGCATTATCCGTCCTATTTCAATCCCCTCTCCCTCACAAACGAAGAAAAGCAGTCCCTTTTGGACGAAAACATGGCAATCATCAAGGACACACCCGCGGCTGTGGCAGAAAATCGCTTGAAAAAGCATATTTCAGCGGACGGCCAGTTTTATGGCTCGGTTCCAGACAGCGAAGCGAGAATTGTCAAGAAAACGACCATAAATCACCTTGTGCAAAGGCGTCATTCACTTGGAGTTTTTGCCCCGGCCGGCGAAATTTTGACCGTGACGATTGACGAAAGTTTGGTCGGGAAAAACTTGAATGTAATGATCGGCTATCCGCGCGTGGAAAACAACATTCCGGGCCCAGAAAAATTTGGAATGATGCCAGGCACAAGAATGCCATATCTCAATGTTTCCTTCCGCTTGACTTCCACCGAGACAAAAATCGGCTCACCATTTGGCGGAATGGTGATTTTGGAAGATCCAAACGGCATTGCCGAAGATTTTTCAATTACCGTTTCTGGCGGAGTGGACAGTCCGGACTATCAACTTGGCGTTTCGACAAAAGAAGATTGGCAAGAAATCATGAAAAAGCCAAGCCCATATGTTTGGCTGATCACGCCATATGTATATCACATTGCGCCAAAAGCCTATCTCAAAAACATTGACGACCCATATGACGCGCTCATGCTATGGCACAAGGCGGCAAATCTTTCGCTTTACACCATCGGCCGCGACAATTTCACCATGCCAATCATGCAGATCTATGACGACTATGTTCCTTCCGGCGGCGGCGTGGCATTTGTTTGGGGATTTTTCAGCATCATGCCAGCAAGTTGGAGCAGTGGTGCGCTCAGTTATGACGGCATCATGCGCTCAGGCAGTTGGGGAAACTTCCACGAGTTCAATCACCACAATCAAGCATTGCAATATTATTCCAACGGCTGGGGAATTGGAGAAAATGGCGAAGTAACAAACAATGCGCTCAATGCCATGACCTACATCGCCTACACCGACATCGCCGCCACCCGCACTGACACAAAAGAGCCGGCAAATGGAAACTGGGAAGTGATTGTTGACCCATATTACAACTATCGCAAGCTGACGACCGAAGCTCAAAAGGTGGAAAATTTCGAAAAACTTGGCACAAACAAAGTTTTTGCATATGCCGACCTCATGCACAATTTTGGCGTGGAAAAGTTCGCAAAATTTGTGCGCGCAATGTATGGCCTTGTGGAGGGATATGAAGAAAACAACCTTATTTCAAGCAATTACTATAAAACTGAGGACGGCTTTGCACTTCTTGCATGCAAAATTTTTGAAAAAGACTTTGTCGATTATTTCACAAAAGTTTGGAAGCTCAATCTTTCGCAAGAAACAATCGATGAAATCAAAAGTTTGGGATATGACGAGTTTTTCTCGCTCTCGAACGTGTATAGCGCCGGCATCAAGGGCTTGGAGACCGGACGCGCCTACAAAGTGAACATTGGCGTGGAGAACGTGTTTGATTTTGACGGAAAAGTCTTTTGCAGCGCCGAAGATTTTGTTTTGAAAAAAGTTGGAAAAGCAAAAAACGGCACTCTCACAAAAAATGCTGACGGGACATACTCCTATTCCATGAATGAAGGCGCAAAAGAAGATGAATTTGACCTTGAATATGAAGTTTTGCTGAACGGCAAAAAATATTCTCGAACGCTTGTTGTCAAACTTGTTGCAAACACAAATTTCGTGGAAAAAACGCTGTTTTCTGCGGAAAACGGGAAAAACATTTTGGACATCATTCAAACGGCATCGGACGACACAAAAGTTTCGTCGTCAGTCACAAACAACATCACGTTAGATGTGGAAAATGGCATAAATTTGACACGCTTTCGCGCACAAGTTGTCTTTCCGGAGACAAAAGAACTGACATTTCTTGTCTATGGCGACGACAAAACATATGCAAAAATTGACGGCCACGAAATTTACACAAACACCTACATGACGTTTGGCAGCGCCCTCAATCAACCGACAAACAAAATCAAAATGACCGTCCAAAAAGATGTTCCTATTTCGATTGAAGCGTTCTGCTACAACACCGGCGGCGCCGGTGGCATGAACTTGAAAATCAGCGAGGACGGCACAAACTTTTCAAACATTCCTGACCAATATTTCCATTATTTTGACCTTTCGCCAGAGCAAATTGAGTTCTATCAAGACATTGCTCAGCCAAAACACCCGACCATTTTCAGTTTGAATGAAAACTATTTCAATCAATTCTATGCAAACAAAATAAACCTGAGAAAATCGATCAAAAGCATCACCGTTCAAACGCCGGACGGCCAAGAAGTTTTGGTGACCGACGGCTCAAAGACAGAAAGCATGTACGACGGAAACACCGCGACGCAATTTCACACCGCTTGGACGGGCAAAATCACGCCGATGCCGCACGAATATTATGTCGAGTTTGAAAACGAGGTGTCTTTCAATCAAATCACGTTCAGATTTGGCGACAACACCTTGGAAGGATATTATGCCTTTGGCGACTTTGAACTTTATTCCAGCGACGACGGACTGAATTATTCCAAATTTTATGAGGGCCACAACACAAAAACCACGCTTGTTTTGGACTTTGAAAAAGACATTTCTGCAAAATTTGTGAAACTTGTTGTCAAAAGCGACGCCTACGGCAGAGGAAGCCCATTCACATCAATCACAGAAATTGAATTCTCGCAAACGTTTCTCAGCGACACAAAAAATGTTGTTTCATCAACTGACGATGCCCTTGTTTATGAAGGAAATTGGACAAAAGAAAACGGCATTTCTATGAACGGAAGCACGGCAAAAACCGAAAACGGCAGCGTGAAATTTGCCATGATCGGCACCGCTCTTGCGCTCTATTCAATCAATGACATATCAAAAATCATCATTGACGGAAAAGAATATGACGTGGCCGCCAACACCGACAGCGCCACCCCGAGTTTCGTGATAAACAACCTCGCCGCCGACAAGACACACATTGTGGAAATCAAGGCAAACAACATGTTAATTTCGGCAATCAAAGCAAACGGCGAAATCAAATCCATAAACGACGTTGAAAGCGGCTGGCTTTCACTTGCCGTCATCATTGTTTTGACCGTTTTGGCCTTTGTCATTCTTGCAGGCATCTTGCTTCTTACTCAAAAGTTCTATCACAAAAAAGGCAAACAAATTCTCTTAAAAATCTTCAATAAAAAATCTTAAAAACGTGATGAAAAAACAAAAAAAATTACAAAAAAACCGCAAAAATGCGGCTTTTTTGTTTCATTAATCTAAAAACAAGCAGAT
>CANQWP010000033.1 GCA_947627585.1 uncultured Clostridia bacterium | reverse complement strand
AAAGCAAAGAAAAGCCGTCTTCTTTTGGAGTTGATTTTAGTTTCAAACCCTGATTTCGAATATTATGATTTATTCCTCTAATATCAAGTTTGTAATAAATAATTTCCCCAATCGAATTCAAAAGATCAATTATAATCTTTTCATCAAAATTTTTGCATGAAAAGATGTCTAAATTTAATTTTTTAGCTTTTAAATCATAAACAAGACCAATATGGCTTTCGGCTATAAGTGAAAGCATGCATATTGATTTTTTGTTCTTTTCTAGCACGGGGCTGGAAATTTGTGTCATTTCAAGTTTTTCAACAATTTTAGCATTTAAATCATAAAGCTTCTCAATGCAAAAATCTCCTGTCACTTCAATTTGGATTTGTTTTCCAAAAAAAGTTTGGGATTGATTCACTTTTGAAGGCTCTAAAACTTCCTCAGATAAAAGTTTTTCTTTTAGTAAGTCCTCAACCCCCCCCCGCTTTTTTGATTTTCGTCTTGCTGAAACTATCAAAATAAGCAGTTTTTCTTTGAGAGAATGTATGTAAAGTAAAAAATCCCAAGAAGCCATTTTTGTCTTCAAAAAAATTTAAACAAGAAACGCCTTCATCTTCCTTAACTTTTCCATAAAAATATGGGACAATAATCGGTTTATAAATTGGCTTCACATTAAATTCTTTCATCAAATCTTGGTTTAGCAAATACATTTCAAAACAATTATCTAAATTTTTGTTTTTGCAATGATATAAATCATAAGCCGCTTTTTCCATAGTTTACTCCTTTTTTATTTTGTTATATTATAAACTAAAAAAAAATAAAAATCAAACTTTATAAATAAATTTTACAGACCTAACTTGACATCCAGCCCGCCGTGCCCGGCGTCGATGACAAGAATTTTTAAACTTTTTTGCTGCCACCCCCTTGAAAAATATTTGAATGTTTGATATAATGAACCGGAAGGAGCAAAAACATGCACGAACAACTGAAAGAATTTTTGTTGAATTTTGGATTTGGGAAAAATGATGTCGCCAAAATATTCGAAAAAGTAAAAGTTCGAGATGTAAATATAATCAAGGCGAAAATTGAAAATTATAAAGTTCTGCTGAAATTGAGTGACAGCGATGTCAGAAAGTTGATTATGGATTTTCCAACTTTGCTTAGCTTTGATGTGGTCAGCAAAAGTGAGACCTCAGTGAAAGGAAAACTCAAGGCATACAAAGAGATGTTGCAACTCAGCGACAGCGAAATTAAAAAAATAAGCCTAACATTCCCGCCTTTGCTTAGCTTTGATGTGGTCAGCGAAAGTGAAACCTCAGTGAAAGGCAAAATCAAAGCATACAAAGAGTTGTTGCAACTCAGTGACAAAGAAATAAGAAAAATGATTGTGTCTTATCCTGCCTTGCTTGGCTATGACACAGTCAGTGAAAGTGAAACCTCAGTGAAAGGCAAAATCAAAGCATACAAAGAGTTGTTGCAACTGAACGACAGAAAAATTGGGAGTTTGTTTGCAACGTTTCCTTCTTTGCTTGGCTATGACATGATCAGCGAAAGTGAGACTTCGGTGAAAGGAAAAATCAAAGCATACAAAGAATTGCTGCAACTCAGTGACGACGAAATCACAAAAATGATTAGACATATGCCAGCTCTGCTTTTTCTTGATACATCCAGCGAAAAAATTTCATCTGTAAAAACAAAAATTGCAAAGATCCAACAAATGATTCCGTTTGATAGGCTTCGAGAAGTCGCAATAAAAACTCCAGCAATTTTTATCGCCCCTGCACAAACTTTTAAAATAAGATTCATGCTTGCCAGCATCGTGGATCGCATGCCGTCATTTTTCAATAGCAACGGGCTCATGACAAGCGAAAAGAAAGTATGGGCAAGATTGTGTCATATTCAATCCACAAACTGCGAGGCCAAAAGCTATGTTTATCAAGGGGAAAAATTTTTCGTTAACCATTTGGGCGTTTCAAGTGAAGAGTTGATGAAAAAATATCCATTAGATGAAAAAGCGGTGAAAAAAATCGAAAAGGCTTATTTTGAAAAAACTGGCAAAAGTATGGCACTTGACAAAAATGAACGCGCAAAACTTGGATTGGAGAGGTGAAAAAATGGATAAGAAATTGAAAAACTATTTGCTTAAACTGGGCTTTGCCGATGATGAAATTGAGCAGCTTTGTCAACAAGCGCCGGGGCTTGAAATCATCGACAGCGAAAGAGCCTTCAAAAACATTGCAATCGTCATTTCTTATGGCTATCCAAAAGTCGACATTGACAGTTTGATCTTTTCAAATCCTGGATTTTTGTGCAATGCTCCAGACGATTTGGACAAAACACTGAAATCCTTTGATGGCGAAATTGAAGACTTGTTAAAGTCTGATCCATTTTTAATTTAAAAAGCATATCCCAGATATGCTTTTTTTTGTTGAAAATCTGCGAAAAATTTTCTGTTTTTTGAACAAAAGTGCTAAAATGAAGAAGAAATGAAAAAAATTGTGGGGTTTTTGCTTGTTTTTTCTGTTTTGTTGACAGCGGCAATTTTTGCCGAAGGATGTTTTTTTGCAAGCGCCCAAAATTCAAGTTGTCAATTCGAGACAAAAAGCTCTTTGCCAACTGAAAAAGGCTGTCTTTTGTCAGAAGTCCTGTTTGAGCAAGAAGAACAAAGTGATTTTGAAACATATGTCGTCACGGCGAACTCGGCTGTCGTGTTTTCACGTTCAGATTTTGCAAGCGAAAAAATTGCCACCCTCAAACACAAAAAGGAACTTTTTGTGTTGACAAATTCGGGCACACCCGTGACAGAATTTTGGGGAAATTTTAAATTTTTCAAAATCAGTTTACTGGACAACGAGATTGAAAACGATAACTTTGATTTTGGATATGTCTTTGCCGATCTCTTGACCAAAAAGCAGGATGAAATTGTCGCAATCCCAAATTTCAATGCAAAAACAAACAAAGAATGCCATGTCTTTTTTCAAGAAAATGGCACGTTTGTTGAAAGCAAAACTCTTCTTTTGCGTGGACAGGGAATTTTCTTGTATGAAGGTTTTGATGCAAAAAAAGATTTCAATGCAATTTCCTATGTTTTTGACGGAAAAGTTCTTTATGGTTTTTTGAAGACGGAGGACATAAACCCAAACGGCATAAATCCAGTGCTGATCACCTGCATTATTTTGATTGTGGCAGTGCTTTCAATCATCTTCACATGGCTTTTCATGAAAACCAAACATGTCCACCTGAAAAAGCAAAAAAAATGACAACTCGCATCAACAAAAATTAACCGCCTGCTTTTGCAAGTGGTTTTTTTTACAAAATTTTGGCACAAAACCTTGAAATTCCTTTTTTTTGCGGCTTAAACTTGTTGGCAAAAAAAGGAGTTTTTATGGCGTACAAAAATTTTCATGACATTGGCGAAAACACTCATGTCAATTTGGAAGATTTGAGGAAGGAATTTTATTATTTTGTCGAGGACGTCTTGCCTCAAATTTCCAACTTTGGTCAGGCAATGACAGATTTGCAAAAAACAATGACAGAAAGTTTCACAACATTTCAAAACACTGTTCAAGAAATGCAAACATCAATTGAGGACACAAAAAATTCTTTAAGTGCTCTTCAAAAAACAGTCGAAGCGGCTCAAAGTTCAATCGGCTCAATCGATGAAGCTGTCAAAAATTTGGAAACAAATTTGCAAAATCTTCAAACAACACAGTCGTCCATTCAATCTGACGTCAAAGCCTTGCAAACGACCCAAGGTGAAATCCAAGCTGGCATTCAAGATTTGGAAGATGCTCAATCTTCGCTTCAAAAAGACCTGAATTCAGTTAAAACTGAGCAGGGTTCTTTGAAAACTGATGTCCAAGGATTGAAAAGCTCACAAGCAACTCTTCAAACAGACGTCCAGAGCCTCAAAACAACACAGTCGTCCATTCAATCTGACGTCAAAGCCTTGCAAACGACCCAAGGTGAAATCCAAAATGATGTGCAAGGCTTGGAAACATCGCAAGCCTCGATGCAAAAAAATCTGACATCAATGGAACAGAAACAAGCAAGCATGGAACAAAGCTTGCAAGATTTGAATTCTGCTCAGTCGGGTTTTGACGACGATTTAAGCGACTTGAAAACAAAGGTTGCATCATTGCAAACTGCACAAACAAAACTTGAAACAAACTTACAGTCGGTTCAAACTTCTCAAAGTGACATGCAAAAAGATATTTCTTCTTTGCAGTCATCTCAAACAGCGCTACAAAAAAGCGTTTCGTCTCTTGAAACATCCCAGTCGGCACTGCAAAAATCAGTGTCATCTCTTGAAACCTCACAGTCCAATTTGCAAAAAAGTGTGACAGAGATGCAAAGTACTCAATCCGATCTGCAAAAAAGTGTTTCAGCGTTGCAGACATCACAAAGCGAGATGAGCACAAACATCTCTTCTTTGCAAACTGCCCAAACAAAGATGCAGGAAACTTTGACATCAATTCAAAACGCTCAGACAACAATGCAAAACGACATCAAGTCTTTGCAGACATCACAAAGCCAAATGCAAACAAACATTTCTTCTCTGCAAACTGCTCAAAGTCAAATGCAAACAAAGATTGGCAGTCTTGAAGAATTCAAAACGACCACATCTTCTCAACTTTCAAGCATGTCAAACAGCATAAAAGACATCACCGACGTCAAGATCCCTGAACTTGAAGCGAAAATTTCACAAGGAGGTGGCGGAACAAAACCTTGGACCACCATTTATGACAAAGACAGTTCAGATCCAGCAATAAACAAAGGCGCAACAAGCGGGTTAAAAACATCAAATTCGGATGCAGTTATTGGAAAAATTGACTTTTCAAAATATAGCAAATTTAGAATTTTGTTCAATCCTGTGGCAGATCCTGCTTACTTCGAATTTAGCATTGACGATTTCAGAGATGCCCCTGAAAAAAGTGCAACAGGAACATATTCATATATTGCAATGCACCACAGCAACATGGGAACAACGCATACGCTTGTCTCCATATATTCAGAAAGAGGAGGCAATGGAGAATTGTTCCTTAAAGTTTATCTCATGTTTAAAATTTCAATTAAAAGTGGCCGTTATCCAACTGTTGAAAGCGTTGACGACAATGCCCTTTATTACATTTCACAACTTCAAGTGCAATAAACTCACTTGATTGTTGTGCGCTCTTTCAAAAAGTCGAAGATCGCTTTTTCATAAAGCACGCCCGCTTCCGCATAGGCAAGCGCGTGTCCCGCATCCTGAGCCACAAAACTTTTTCGCAAATTTGTTGGCGTGCAAGCATACAAATTTTTCATATTTTCCAATGGAACAAAATTGTCGGCCCCGCCATGAATATACAAAATTGGAATTTGTGTTTTCTTCACTTGCTTGATTGCGTCGGCCTGTTTGATGTCGAAATTGTGCACCCTTTTGGCAAAGGAATATAAGTGTTTTTTAAAAATCTTCAAAATCTTCTTTTTGCTTAAGATGAAATCAATTTCTCGGTCGGCATTGTCAAACGCGCAATCGGAAATGGCCGCAACAACATTTTTCAAATCTTTTTCCCCACAGGCCATGCAAACGGCACTTCCACCCATTGAAACTCCAAAAAGCAGAATTTTGCTTTCTGGAGTTTTTTCATTCAAAAATTTCACCCAAGAAATGATGTCAAGCCTGTCAAGCCATCCAAAGCCAATGCAACTTCCTTCACTTTTTCCGTGTGCGCGACAATCGACGGCAAGCACATTGAAATTTTTGTCATGAAAAAGCTTGCAATAAGGCTGCGTCTCCAAATAACTTCCTCCAAAGCCATGAACGACAATCACAGTTTTGTTGGATTTTGCATCAAAATATTGCCCCGCCAGCTTAAGCCCATCAAAACTTGAAACAAAAACTGGCTCGAACTTCACTTTTTGCCACCAACAAAGGTCAATTTTGTTTTCTTTTATTCTTTTTTCAGTGTCCTTGCGCAAAACGCGCGAAGAAAGACTTTTTTGCGAGAGCACAAACTTGAAAAGGAGCGCCCCGACAAGAAGATAATATGTCATAATCAAAAAGACAAGCCCAACAAGTCCAAGCACAACCCATGCGAAAATTCTCATATTCCCCCACAAAAATTTTCAAGATTTTCAGTCCAAAATTGCTTTCAAAGGTTCGCCAGTCTTTGCATCTTGATAGGTCATCCAATAGCCAAAGCCTTGTTTTTCGTCAAGCGGCAGCCAAATTGGATAGCCGTCAAGTTCTTCGGGCGGATTCTCGTCAAAAACGGCCGGCACGCCATAGCAAACATATTTCACATCTCCATTTTCGTCATACAGCAATCCAAAAACAAAGAAGTCGCCCTCGTCTTCATATTCCACTTTTGCCCATTTTGAATAAGGAAAAATGTTTTGAAGGTTGTTTTCTGTCGGATTGTTTTCAAACAGTTTGTCAATTTGTGGTTTCAAGCGGTCGAAGAAAAAAATGTTGTCCCCTTTTTCAATTTTTTCGTCTTTTTGGTCAAGATTTTCGCTTGCTGCAATTTTGTTTTCCTTTTCGGCTCTGTCAAAATTTTTTGAAAGCGTTTGCGCTTCTTGTCCGCCAAAAATTTCCGCTTTGAAATCGGATTTGTTTTCTTGTTTTGGCGGTTGTGCGTTTTCATAGAAATATTTTTTATAAATGCAGTTTGCGCAGGTTTCTTTGCACATGCAATCGTCGATTTCTTCTTCAATTTCGTGTTTTTCGGGCTCGGCAAAATCGACGTCATATTTTTCAAGCACGTCTTTTGTCTTTTGAAAGGACTTTGCGCCAGCCACCTCATTTATGATGCTTGCATAAATGTCGTCGACGCTGCCTTCGCTTGAGCCATAGAGCATCGGCTTCGGCTCTGCATTTTGAAAATTGACGACCGCACAAGAAAATTTTGCCGGAATTTCTTTGATGTCCACAAAAAAGTCATAAAGCATTTGGCTTTTTCGCGTCAAGCCAGCCTTGAAGACTTTTTGGTCGCTGTAAAGTCCAAGCGACAAAATGCCGTTTGGCTCGGCCGGGAAATTATAAAGCCTGAGCGTCCCCACAAGACCGCCCTCTTTTTCGTCAAGCGTAAGCACGGCTTTTTTTGTGCTTTTTTCTTCCGTGTCGCTAAGGACAATGCTTTTTCTTTTCATAAAACCCTCACATTAAATATATTTTATTGCCTCGGGTTTTATGTTAAAAGTTTTTGCTTGCAAAAAAATGTCAAAAAAGTGCTTATTTTCGCGATTTAAGTTTGCTTTCCACAAATTTGATAAGATTTTTGACATTGAAGCCGGCGTTGGAATAGACCTCATTGCCGTCGCCGCTGCCTTGATATGTCTCAACGCTGAATTGTTCGCAATTTGGAATCACTTTCAGCCATTTTGTGTCATTGCTTGCCTCAATTGCCACAACAAGCAATGCGTCTTTGGAAATGATTTTTGATTTATATGCCAAAGATTGTTTTTCAAAAACTTCAAGTGACGGCATGGAAACAACGTTGACGGTTCGTTTTTTGGAAAGCTCTTTTGCCACTTCTTTTGCAAGAGCCACTTCGGCTCCGCTTGCAACAAGAACGATCTCTGGCTTTTGAGAGCCCGCTTGCAAAACATATCCTCCGCAAAGCGCTCCCTCAAAAGATGTTCCGTCAATGTGAGGAATGTCCTGTCTTGAAAGAGCAAAGCAAACAGGCAAATATTCTTTCACGGCAAGATAATATCCCGCCACAAGTTCTTTATAGTCGCAAGGACGAAAAACAGTGTTCCCGACAATTGCGCGAAGCTGTCCAAGCTGTTCAATCGGTTGATGTGTCGGGCCGTCTTGCCCAACAGCAATGCTGTCATGAGTGAAAAATGACATGACAGGAAGTTTCATCAAATTTCTCATGCGAATGGCTGGAATGGCATAGTTCGAAAAAGCCAAAAATGTGCTGTCAAAAGTGATGAAGTCTTCATAAAGCGCAATTCCATTTGCCACTGCGCACATTGCATGCTCGCGAACGCCATAGTGAATGTTTTTGCCGCGACGATAGCCCGCCGAGAAATTGCCGGCGTTGTCGATGAATGCAAGT
>CANQWP010000032.1 GCA_947627585.1 uncultured Clostridia bacterium | reverse complement strand
ATTGCCACAAACAATCCGCTTTTTCTTGCACCATTTGTGCTGTGGGCGCTGGTGTGCCTGCTGTTCAAAAAGCGCCAACGCATTTTCATGGTTGTGCCGCTTTTGTGCATTGAAATTGTGATTGGATATTATTTTCAGCTCTATTCCTCTTTTGGAATAATCGAAATCTTGCCGGTGCTTTTGTCGTGTCTTGCCTTTCTTCTTCTGCCGCCAAGAGTTTGCAAGGAAGTTTCGGTGATTTTCAATCTTTCAAAAGACCGCCTTGCCATGAAAAACGTTGTCAATCGCAGCCGTGAGATTTTGCACAAGCGGCTCGGAAATTTGAGCGAAATCTTCAACGATATGAACGAGATTTATCGCCGAATGCTGAAAGAAAGCATGAGTTTGGAAGATGTGCAAGGAGTGCTTTTTCAAGAAATCACCGACAAAATTTGTTCATATTGTCCCGAGCGCAATCACTGTCACCGCACGCACGCCGAAAGCACGCGAAAAGTGTTTGACGACCTGATCAAAATCTCTTTCGAGAAAGGCAAAGTGACACTTTTGGACATGCCGTCCTATCTCACTTCGCGCTGCAAGCAGACCACAGCAATTTTGGGGAGCGTAAACACGCTGACGGCGCAATATAAAAAATACATCAGCATGACGCGCGACGTGGACACCAGCAAACTCATCATCGCCGACCAACTTTTGGGCATTTCAAAAATCATGGGCGGCTTATCGCGAGAAGTGGACAAAAACGTCTCCTTTGACACCGCGCGCGAGAACAAAATTTTGGACGAACTGACCTATCACAACATCATTTGCATTGATGCCGTCGTGTTTGAAAAGGACGAGTGGACAATGGAGACCTCGGTGGTCGTCAAAAACGAGGACGCCGAAAAGCCGCGCATCGCGGATGTCGTCAGCAAAGTTTGCGGCAAAAAAATGGCTGTTTTTGAAAGTTTTTCGTCGTCGCGACCGGGCTACACCGTGCTCAATCTTCGCACCGCGCCAAAATATGATTGCATTTTTGGCATCAGCCAGCGCACCAAAAACGGCTCAAAGGTGAGCGGCGACACCTACTGCGTCATCAAACTTGACGGTGACCGACTACTTTTTGCAATAAGCGACGGCATGGGCAGCGGCGAAAAGGCGGAGGGCGCGAGCGAACTTTCCATTTCCCTTGTCGAAAATTTCTATCGCGCCGGCTTTGACAACGAGCTCATTCTCTCCACCGTCAACAAACTTCTCACACTCCACAAACAGGAGATTTTCAGCGCGCTGGACATCTGCGTGCTGGACGAGCGGAGCGGCCTTGTGGACTTCATCAAAATGGCGTCGCCAAAATCATACATTTTGAGCGAGGACGAATGCAAAGTGGTGGAGACGGGCTCGCTGCCGTTTGGAATTGTCAGCGAATGCAAGCCGTTGACAAAGAAAAATGTCGTGTCAGGAAAGGATTTTGTCATTCTTCTTTCGGACGGCATCAGCGACAGCTTTGAAAATGAAGAGCATCAAGACAAAAAATCCGCAAGACTTTGCCGACCAGCTTCTTGAGCGCGCGCTTGCCTGCAACAATGGCTACGCCGTTGACGACATGACCGCCGTCGTCGTCAAAGTGCTGGAAAATTGACAAAAAAGCATATCGGGTGATATGCTTTAATTTTTTGAAAATGAATTTTATTCTTTTTCCCGATCATCGAATTTGCCATTTGGAGGATAAATTTCGTCAGAAGCAGTGCTTTCACTTTCTTCTTTATCATCGGAATCTTTTTCCCGATCATCGAATTTGCCATTTGGAGGATAAATTTCGTCAGAAACTTCTTTATCATCGGAATCTTTCTTGATGGAATCTACATTTACACCCACACTTTCAAGTTGAGCCTTCAATGATTCAATATATTGGCTTTGTTTTTCAATGAGTTCAGATTGTGTTGAAATTATTTCATCCCGATTTGCAAGATCTGCTTTTTGCGCTTCGATGAGTTTATTCTGATTTTCATTTATCTCTTCATTTAGTTTAGCTTGTTCATCTCGAAGTTTAATTTCTTCTTCTTGATTGTTAATTATTGTTTCTTGTAATTTAACTTCTTCTTGCAAAATTTCCAATAATTCTTCTTTCATTTCCTTAAGCTGCTTTTTTATTAAAATTTTCATAATAAAACACTCCTTTATTTTTTGTTTCGCCCACATTGTAACACGGGGGGGGGCGAAAGTCAAGTGTTTTTCAAAAAATTTTTAAAAATCTTTGAAATATGCAAAAAAACACAAAAAAAACGCAAAATTTGCTTGTTTTTTCTTGTTTTTTTTCAAAACTTATTGTTTTTGGGAAATTTTTGGTGTATAATAGGGCTTGAAAACTTGTTGCGGTTTTTTATTTTTTTTGAAAAACGCAAAAAATTGCAAATGATTCGGTGGAAGAAATGGACAAGATTTTGGAATTTGTGAAAGAGAAAAATTTGATCAAGCCCGGCGAAGTGATTGGGGTTGGCGTCAGCGGTGGCATTGACAGCATGAGCCTTCTGCATTTTTTGAACGCCAACAAGCAGGCGCTGGACATTGACGTTGTGGCAATTCATGTCAATCACGGCATTCGCGAAGAGGCGGAGGCGGAATCGCGCTTTGTGCTTCAAAAGTGCAAAGAAATGGGCGTGAGGACCTACAAATTTTCCATTGACGCGCCAAAACTTGCAAAAGAGCGCTCTTTGAGCCTTGAAAGCGCGGCGCGCGAGGGGCGATATGGCGTGTTTGAGGCGCTTGTCAAAAAAGATATTGTGGACAAAATCGCCTTGGCGCATCATCAAAGCGATCAGGCCGAGACCATTTTGATGCACATTTTTCGCGGAAGTGGCTTGGCGGGCGCGCGCGGAATGGAGCCGATCAGAGACAAAATTTACATTCGCCCGATGCTTCCCGTTTCGAAAGAAGAAATTGCCGAATATGCCGCAATCAACAATTTGGAATATGTGGAAGACTCCAGCAACAAAGACAATTCCTATTCCCGCAACTTCATTCGCAATGTTGTGATGAAAAAAGTCTTGGAAAAGTGGCCAAACGCCATCGAGGCCATCAACAATTTTGCCAAAGCGGTGTGCGATGATGATGACTACATCAAATCGCGCCTCGACACAAACTCGCTGCTTGTGGACGACAAAGTTGTGCAGATGCCGTGCGGATATTTCAATTCCAGCAGCGCAATTTACAGCCGAATTGTTTTCAAGGTGCTTGATTTGATTGGCGTGAAAAAGGACATTGAAAGAAAACATATTGAAATGATCAAGGACCTCGCTTTTGCCGAAAACGGAAAGAAAATCAAACTGCCAAACGATGTTGTGGTCAGCAAGGAATATGACTTTTTGACCTTTGTCAACACTTTTGTCGAAAAACCGACCCTTTCAAAAGCGCTTGAAATCGGCGATTTTGAAGCCAAGAATTTTGGTCGCGTGATCATCAATCGAATTTCAACAAAAAGGCCTCGCGAGGAGGGTGCGCTCTATTTTGATCAGCGCAAACTTCCAAAAGATGCACGCTGGCGTTATCGTGAAGATGGCGACGTGTTCGAGAAATTTGGCGGCGGCACAAAAAAACTCAAATCATTTTTGATTGACCGAAAAATTCCTGTGCGCGTGCGCGATTTCATTCCTGTGCTTGCAAGCGGAAACGAAGTTTTTGTGATTGCCGGCGTTGAGGTCAGCGAAAAGGTGCGCGTCGGCGACGACGTTCCAACGTGCTATCGCGTGACCGTGGAAAAATGATTGAAAAAATTTTCAATTTGAAATTGCCAAAGCTTTAAGAAAGAAAATCAAGAAAAATCAACAAAAATATTTCAAAAAAAGCCACAAAAACGCCAATTTTTGTGGCTTTTTGTTTTGTTTTTTCAAAAAAATATGATAAATTGAAAGTGAAATCGAAATTTTTGAACGGGAGGAGCCATGGATAACGAAGAATTTTCTCCGGTCATCGACAAGAAGAAAAAGAAAAAAGAAAAACTTGCAACAGCACAATTTCCAACGGACGAAAACTCAATAAAAAAGGAAACTTCCGTTGCAAACGATCCTCAAGTGGAAGTGAACGACACCGCTTCGGCACACGCACAAACTGAAGATCGAACGGAGCAGAGAAAAACAATCAAAGCAAAACACGGCTTGAAGCCTTTTGCGTTCTTTTCGGGGGTTTTTGACATCATTGCAGCGGCCGCGATTATTGGACTTGGACTTTGGATCTCATTTTCCATTTTCAACAGTGTTGACACGGGGGTCTCCGAAGATCTTGACACACTTTTTGGCATATTTTTGTTGCCAATCATCATTTCTGTCATGGCGATCGCGGCAGTTGCGGGAATTTTATATTTGGTTGACGGCATTTTGTCAATTGTTTCGTCATTCAAAAGCGACCGAAAAAATTGGAACGGCGTCATTGTTGCAGCCGCCATTTTTGACGTTCTCTTGTTCTTCCCGGCCGTTTTCTTCAGTTTTTTAGGCGGCGGAAACACTCAAATTTTGAGCATTGCGCTGACGGTGATTCTTGTTGTGACATTCATTTTCAAAATGGTTGACATCTCTTTGACAAAGCGCAGATTGAAAAAATATCAGGCCGCGAAAGAAGAGGAATATAAAGAAACTTATCACGGCCCCGACTTTTCGAAACTTGACAAAACTGTCCATGACAGCGCGCCGCTTGCACAACCTCAAAGCAGTGAGCAGCAAAGCCAAGATGACGAGGACCAAAGTGGCGTGGACTTTTCACAACTTGGAAAATGAATTTTTTAAAAAATTTTTGATTGTTCAATTTTTGCTTTGAAAACAGAAAATTTTGTGATAATATGATTTCATAAAAAGGAGGAAAAAACATGAATTCATTGTTGCTTGCGTCTGTTGAAGATGATCTTGTTGGCTTGACAATTGTTGGAATTGTTGCTTTTGTGATTGTTGGCGTGTTTGCAGCGGTTTCTTTGTTTGCCAGCATTTGGAAATTGGTGCTTGCGTCTCGCTACAACCGATATAACAAACAAAAAGTTGCCGCCAACATGACCGGCGCGGAAGTTGCCACAAAAATGCTTGAAGGGCTGGGGCTGACGGACGTGAAAGTGGAAAAAATTGGCTGGCTCAGGGGAATGATTTTTGGAAATTCCTACAGTCCAAGAAAAAAGACCATTCGCTTGCGCAAAAACATTTTTGACAAGGCAAGTTTGACCTCAGTTGCGCTTGCTGCCCAAAAAGTTGTGATTGCTCAACGTCATCACGAGGGGGACAAAAAGGTTGCTGTTCGCGCGACACTGATGGGAATTGGCTATTTTGCTCCATTTGCCGTTTTGCCGCTTGTGCTTGTTGGCCTTGTGCTTGACTTTGTCATTTTGCAAAACATCAGCTGGTTCTCGATTGCGTTCACGGCGTTTGCGTTTGCATATTACATCTTCTCGTTTGTCGTTGTGATTTTGAACCTCAAGATTGAAAAGAAAGCTTGCAGCACGGCGCTTGAATATATGCAAAAGACCAACCTCTTGACCACGGACGAACTTGATGACGCCAAGGTTCTTTACAAGACCTACATCACGGACTATTGGCTTCAGTTCTGGTCGGAACTTCTGTATATTCTCTGGGAGTTGGCCAAACTTGTTTGGAGAATTCTTGCCGTTGTCAAAACAAAAAAATAAGAAAAAACAAAAATCGTCCTTTTTGGGCGGTTTTTTGTTGCAAAATTTTGTTTCTTTTGGGCGTGTGTGATATAATTTGAATATAAAAAATCAAAAGATATGACGACTCAGTTGAGCAAAATTTAAATCAAGGAGCGGAACATGAAAGTTGCTGTGACGGCAGAAAGCACAATCGATTTGCCAAAAGAGATTTTGGAAGAATATGGAATTGAGACGCAGCCATTTTTGGTCATTTTGGGAGACCAAGAATTTCAAGACGGGCAGGTGACATCTGTGGACATCTTCAAATATGTCGAAGAGCACAAAGTTTTGCCAAAAACCTCGGCAGTCAACAAAGAACAATATCTCGCATTTTTCAAAAAACAACTTGAAAAGGCGGACGCTGTTGTGCATATTTCGCTTTCGTCGCAAATTTCTTCTTCTTGCCAAAATGCGAAAGATGCGGCCGGTGAGCTTGGCGGAGTGTTTGTTGTGGACAGTCTTTCGCTTTCCACCGGCATTGCGCTTCTTGCAATCTATGCCAGCAAACTTGCAAAAATAGGCTTGAGCGCAGAAGAAATTTTTGAAAAAGTCAGTGCGCGCGTGCCTTTTGTGCAAGCAAGTTTTGTCATTGAGCGCTTGGACTATCTTTACAAGGGTGGCAGGTGCGGCGCGCTTGCATATTTCGGCGCAAACCTGATGCACATTCGTCCGCAAATTTTGGTCAAAGACGGCAAAATGGGCAGTTACAAAAAATATCGCGGCGCAATGGACAAAGTTGTGAAGGCATATTGCGCGGACACACTTGCCGAATTTTCAAACCCAGATCTTGACCTGGCGTTTGTGACCTACACTACCGCCACGCCAGAAATGGTCGCAGAGGCGAAAGCGGCGCTTGCGAATCGTGGCTTCAAAACCATCTTGGAAACTCGCGCCGGAGGGACAATTTCCAGCCATTGTGGCGAGCATACGCTTGGGATTTTGTATATCAACGACGGCGGAAAAGACTGAGCGAAAAAAATCAAAAAAGATTGCAAAAAGGCGAGTTTTCGTCTTTTTTTTGTGTTTTTGCACACAATAAAAGCATGAAAAAGAACAAAAAGAAAAAGTCCACTTTCGTGGACAAAAATGACCCGCTTGGCTCTTACACCGGCACGCCAATTGACGGTCAAACGCCGGTGCAAGATGCGGACGATTTGTGAAAGCTTTTTGACACTTCACTTTTATTTGAAAAGAATGTCTGTTTGCTCGATTCTGTTTTGATAGGCCACACCCTTTGTTTTGTCTTCGTGGAAATTGAAGTTGACTTCGCTCACTTCTTTGCCAAGAGCATGTTCAACAAAAGGCTTGATTCTTGACGGCGTGAGGAAAATGCTCTCAGCAATGTCATAAAAATGTTTGCTGTCTTCTTGATGCTTTTCAAAAAGCGAAGAAATTTCGTTTGCATGTATGCCGTTGCCGTGAATTGCTGATTTTTTCACAAGCGTTTCAAAATCATTGAAAAATGGCAACATTTGTTCATACATTGTGCGCGCATATTCGACTGTTTTATTTTTATCTTCAAACAACTTTTGTTTGCATGCTGCGAAAAGTGCATAGCTGATTCTCACTGTCCTTGCTCTTTCTGGGGTGACAGGGTCTTGGACATTTGGCTTTGGGGTGACGTTTCCTTTTTCGTCCACATCAAACTTTTCCATGTTGATCAAAATTTTGTCAAAATCTTCTTTTTTCATTTTTTTCTCCTTTTGAAATTGATTTTCCGCCCTCATTGTATCACGGGGGGGGCGATTGTCAAGCATTTTTCAAAAAAAATTAAAATTTTTCAAAATTCTTGCGTTTTTCATGCGTTTTTGATATAATTTCGCCATGAAAGAACTTTCGCGCGCGCAGCTGATTGAAAGAAGTTTGGTCAAAAGATTTCGCAAAGAGATTTGGACAAAATTTGTTCTTGCGCTCAAAAGATATGAGCTTGTGGAGGACGGCGACCGCATTGCCGTTTGTGTTTCGGGTGGCAAGGACAGTTTTTTGCTGGCAAAACTGATGCAAATGCTCAAAAAGTTTAGCGACACGAAGTTTGAGTTGATTTTTCTTTGCATGGACCCGGGCTATTCGAAAGAAAATCGCAAAAAAATTGAGGAAAATGCGCAAATTTTGGAAATTCCGCTGGAATTTTTTGAGACGAACATCTTTGACAGCGTGGCGGGCGTTGAGAAAAGCCCGTGCTATTTGTGTGCGCGCATGAGGCGCGGATATCTTTACAGCGAGGCGCAAAAACGCGGCTGCAACAAAATTGCGCTGGCGCATCACTTTTCGGACGTGATTGAGACCACGCTGATGGGAATGCTGTATGGCGCGCAAATTCAGGCCATGCCGCCAAAACTGAAATCGAAAAACTTTGAGGGCATGACGTTGATTCGTCCGCTTTTTTGCGTGCATCTGGACGACATCATTGCGTGGACAAAATATAACGACCTTTCGTTCATCAACTGTG
>CANQWP010000031.1 GCA_947627585.1 uncultured Clostridia bacterium | reverse complement strand
CACCCAATCATTGAGGGCGCTGGCGGAAATGTTGTGCCGGTGTCGGGCGGAAATGTTTTTGATTGCAGTCTTGTCGGCATCACAAAAGGCAAGAAAAATGCGCCGGGAGAACTTAAATGCATCTTCATGCAAACGTCAAAGCCAAAGGGGTCAATTGAATGCAACTATAAATTTGGAATAAATGGCGTTTTGAACGACACGACAGGTCTTGTGGACGAAAATTTGACCGCAAAACTTGGCGGACGTTTGGGGGTGAAGCTTGGCTCAGCAAAAATTGTGTCCAGCATAAGCGGAATTCGAGAAGAATATGAAATTGAAATCATCAAGGCCAACTATCAAAAAAGCGCGAATGACAAAAGTCTTGTGTTTCGCGTGAAGGACAAGCGTCTTTTGGGGCTGACGGGTGGCATTGTTCAAGGCATGAGCGGCTCGCCAATCATGCAGGACGGAAAAATCATCGGTGCAGTGACGCACGTGTTTTTGAACGACCCGACAAAAGGCTTTGGCGTTTATGCCGACTTTATGATGTGATTGATTTAATGACAAAAATAAAAAAGGCTGCGGAGCTAATCAAAAAGCTACTAAAATTCAATATATGGTGTATTATGCAATGCATACTACACCACATTTATACTTTTTCATTATGAATTTTCACTTTGCCGGCGACGGCTTTTCGCATGTCCTCGTTGATGGCGGCATAGTGTTTTTTGGTCGTGTTGACATCTTTGTGTCCCAAAACGTCCGCAACGATGTAGATGTCACGCGTTTCGCGATATAGATTTGTGCCGAAAGTGGAGCGGAGTTTGTGTGGCGAGATTTTTTTCAGCGGCGTGCTTTCTCTGGCAAACTTTTTCACCAAATTTTCCACGGCGCGCACGCAAATTCTTTTGTTTTGCAACGAAACGAACATGGAGTGCTCATCTGGGTCAAGCCCGAGCGTTTTTCTTTTTTCCAGCCACGCTTCCAGCGCTTCCTTCACTTCCATTGAAAAATAGAGAATTGTTTGATTTCCGCCTTTGCGGGTCACTTTGAAGGCCATTTGCGAGAAGTCAAAATCTTCCACATCAAGCCCGACAAGCTCGGAGATTCGAATTCCTGTGCCAAGAAACAGGGTGACAATGGCGTTGTCGCGCACCTGGGTGTTTTTGTTGTAGTTTTTTTGATGTTCCGAAAAAGTGGCCGGCGACTGGACGGCGTCCAACATTCTTTCCACCTCGTCCTTTTCCAAACGAATGATTTCTTTTGTGTGAAGTTTTGGCGTTTTCACCTTGCTGGCAACATTGCTTGAAAGCATGTCATGGTCAAAAAGATATTTAAAAAAACTGCGCACGCTGGCAAGTTTTCGGGCCTTTCCGCGCTCGTCATTCTTCTCCATTTTTCCATTGATTTCATAATATGAAAGATAGGAAAGAAAATTCTCGATGTTTCGGGCTTGCAAATTGTCGAGGTCTTTGAGGGAAATCTCAACCCTTGGCTTTCTTATGACAAACCTCTCCAAATAGTCAAAAAACACCGAAAGGTCCATGGCATAATTCACGCGGGTGAGGGACGAAGTGTTGTTCTCAATGCCCGTGAAAAAATCGAAGCAAAATTCCGGCAGTGTTTCAAGATATGAGCCGATTTTTTTTCTGTTTTTCAGGTCGCGCTCTTGCGTGAAAGACATGTTTTTCATGTTTTCATTATAAATCAAACTTTTTTGCTTTTGCAAACCTTTTTCAAATTTTTCAAAAGATTTTGCGAATAAATTTTGTTTGTGATTGTTTAAGGGCTCTTTGCGGGCGATTTGTTGCACACAAACGCACAAAAGACCCCACACAACTTCTATTCGACAAAATAAAACTTGAAAAACTGACAAATACGCTTGATTTTTCTTTTGAGATATGCTAAAATCTACAAGATTTTAATGCGCCGGCGCAAAACCTGTGCCAAGCAAAAAAACAACAACTTTTGGCAACAAGAATTTGCATTGCCAATCAAACAAAAGGAGAAAACATGTTTACATTAAAAAAAGAAAACACAAAAGTTGAAATTGAAATGACGATCGACGCAAAAGAATGGGAAGAAGGCGTGCAGAAAGTCTATGAAGAAAACAAAGGAAGATTCAATGTTGTGGGCTTCCGCAAAGGGCACGCGCCAAGAAAAGTGATTGAAAAGACCTATGGCGACAGCGTGTTTTTTGAGGACACTGTTGACTTTTTTGTCAACAAAACCTTGAACGATGTTTTGGAGCAAAACCCGGAACTTGAGCCTGTTGCAATGCCGACCACTCGCTTTGACAGCTACACTGCTGAAAACGGCCTTAAAATGACAATCTCGTTTGAAATTGTGCCGGACTTTAAACTTTGCAAATATACGGGCAACTCAATCAAAGTTCATTCTGCAAAAGTGACCGACCACGATGTTGAGCACGAAATTCATCATCTTCTTGAGGACAACGCCAAGTTTGAGGCTGTTGACCGCGCAATCAAAAAGGGTGACGTGGCCTTGATTGACTTCATGGGCTTTATGGACAACAAAGAATTTGCCGGCGGAACAGGAAAAGACTATTCTCTTGAAATTGGCTCTCACACTTTCATTGACAATTTTGAGGATCAGCTCATCGGCCACAAAAAAGGCGAAAAAGTGGACGTCAACGTCACATTCCCAAAAGATTATGGCGCAGAGGAATTTCAAGACAAAAAAGCGCTTTTCAAAGTGGACATCAAAGAAGTGCGCGAAATGCACTTGCCAGAGCTTAACGACAAATTTATTGCCGATGCGACAGAATTTGAAACGCTTGAAGAGTATAGAAAACACATAACTGCTCATATTCAAGATATGAAGACAAACGACCAACAGCAAGAATATGAATTCAACCTTCGCGAACACCTTCTTGCAAACACCGAAATTCAAATTCCAGACATTATGATTGCAAATCAAGTCCAGGGCGACATTCAAAGAATGCGCGACATGCTCAAAGCCTATGGCTTGACGCTGGAACAATACATCGCTCAGTCCGGCGGAACAACTTTGGAGGACTATGAGAACAGTTTGCGTGAACGCGTGCTGAAAAACATCAAAACAAGATATATCTATCGCAAAATCATTGAAGAGGAAAAACTTGAGCCAAGCGAAGAGGAACTTGCAAAGGCGATTGAAGGCATAACCGAGCACGAAGAGCAAATTCGAAAAGAAAACGAAATCACGCTTGACAAACTTCTCAAATTCTTGAAAGACAACAACAAGATGGTTGTCATTGACGAAGAATAAAAAAGTTTGCTTGCTCAAAAAGGAATTCGACAAATTTCTTTGTATATTTGTTGTGATAAAAAATTTTTGGAGGGGAACATGGCACTTATTCCAATGGTCATTGACCAAACAGGTGGCAGCGAAAGGTCATATGACATATATTCCAGGCTGCTTGAAGACAGAATTGTGTTTTTGACGGGCGAAATCAACGACGCGACCGCCAATGTTGTCATTGCACAACTGATTTATCTTGAAGGCAAAAATCCTGACAAGGACATATATCTTTATATCAACAGTCCTGGCGGCTCAGTGAGCGCGGGCATTGCCATCTATGACACGATGAACTATCTCAAATGCGACGTTTCGACAATTTGCATTGGCCTTGCAGCATCAATGGGAGCATTCTTGCTTTCAAGCGGAACAAAAGGCAAGCGCTTTGCTTTGCCAAACAGCGAAATCATGATTCATCAGCCTCTTGGCGGGGCGCAAGGTCAGGCTAGCGACATTGAAATTCAAGCAAAGCACATTCAGAAAACAAAACAAATGCTCAACAAAATTTTGAGCGAAAACACCGGCAAAAGCCTGGACATCATCGAAAGAGACACCGACCGCGACAACTATATGACTGCCGAAGAAGCAAAAAAATATGGCCTTATTGACAACATCTTTGTCACAAGAAAGACGAAAAAAGAAACAAAATAATCAACATTTGGTGTATTATGTTGCATAATACGCACAAAATGTTGAAAGTGGAGTGAAAAATGAAAGATATTGAAATGTGCAGCTGCACATTTTGTGGAAGACCGCAAAGAGCCGCAAAAAAACTTATCGCCAGCCCAAATGGCGATGCGTTTATTTGTGACGACTGCATAAGAATCTGTGCCGACATTTTGAAAGAAGAGACCACAAAGACAAAAACTTTCAAAGACCTTGTTCTTCCTTCGCCAAAAGCAATCAAGGCGGCGCTGGACGACTATGTCATCGGGCAAGAGCAGGCAAAAAAGGTGCTTTCTGTGGCAGTTTTCAATCATTATAAGCGCATAAATTTCAACTATCACAATCTTCAAAACGCCAAGAAAAACAAGGACGGCGCCATCAAAGCGGCTGACAACAAAAACGTCACGGAACTTGAAAAAAGCAATGTTTTGATGATCGGCCCAACGGGGTCAGGCAAGACGCTTCTTGTCAAGACGCTTGCGCGCATTTTGGACGTTCCGTTCGCTTGTGCTGATGCCACAACTTTGACCGAAGCGGGATATGTTGGTGAGGACGTGGAAAATGTGCTTTTGAAACTGATTCAAAACGCCGATTTTGACATTGAAAAAGCCCAAAGGGGAATCATCTATATCGACGAAATTGACAAGCTTGCGCGCAAGAGCGAAAATCGCTCACTCACGCGTGATGTCGGCGGCGAGGGCGTTCAACAAGCACTCTTGAAAATCATCGAAAGCACGGTCGCAAGTGTTCCACCGCAAGGCGGAAGAAAACACCCGCATCAAGAGATGCTTCAAATTGACACGACAAACATCTTGTTCATTTGTGGCGGGGCATTTGTTGGGCTTGACGACATCATTCACAAGCGTCTTTCCGCTTCTTCCATTGGCTTCAATGCAAACATCAAAAACGCTGACGAAAAAGCCAAGGTGGACTACTCCAAAGATGTTCAGCCGGACGACCTCATCAAATTTGGACTCATTCCGGAGTTTGTTGGGCGTCTTCCAATTGTGACTGGGCTTGACAATCTTGATGATGTGGCTTTGCAACGCATTTTGGTCGAGCCGAAAAATTCGCTTATCAAACAATATAAGCAAATGTTCAAAATTGACGGCTTTGAACTTGAATTTCAGGACGATGCAATTTCTTACATCGCCAAAAAAGCGATTGACCTCAAAACAGGTGCGCGCGGAATTCGAACAATCATGGAGACGCGCATGCTTGAGCTGATGTTTGACCTTCCGGACCCGAATGTGTATGACAAAATCATCATCACTCGCGACTTTATTGAAAACGGCGCTGCACCCATTTTGATCAAAAAACAAATTGAAGAAAAGGCAGAAAATTCCGCCGAAAATGTCTCTGAAGTGGCCAGCGAAAACGCCGAGAAAGAACAAAATGGCGAAGAGCAAAAAGCCGTGTGAAAGTTTTGGATAAATTTCTTGTAATATTATTTTAAATTTGTTTGACAATCTTTTGAAAAAAGGGTAAACTTATTATGTTTAAGAGTTTGCCCTTTTTTTTCGTCGATTTGGGCGAGCCTTAAAGAAAGGAAAATTAACGAATTTAGGAGAGAAAGATGAATAATTTGTTGCTGAATGTCTCTCCTGCCATCGTGTCCGTGATTGCCATTGTCCTGTTTTTTGCGGGACTTGCGCTTGGATTTTTGATTTTCAAACTTTACAGCAGCAAAAAGCTGCAAAAAAACAAATCTAATGCCATTAAAATCATTGAAGATGCGTATGCAGAAGCAAAGACAATCAAAAAAGAAGCGATTATTGAAAGCAAAGAACAATCGCAAAAAATGAAAGATGAAGTTGAGCGCGAAGTGAAAGATCGCCGCGCCGAAGTGACAAAACTTGAAGAAAGGCTCAGTCAACGCGAAGAATATATCGAGAAAAAAGAACAAGTCGTTGACAAAAAGAGTGAACAACTTGATGAAGAAAAGGCGTCGCTGCAAGAAGCGCGTGCCGGCGTTGAAAAAATCAAACAAGAACAAGAAGATTTGAAAGCGCAAATTGTGGAAGAGCTTGAAAAAGCCTCCAAACTTTCAAAGCAAGAAGCCAAAGACCTCTTGATTGCAAACATGCGCAATGACGCACAAAAAGAGGCGGCTGTGCTTGTGAAAAAAATCGAGGACGACGCGCGCGAAGAAGGCGAGAACAAGGCGCGCTGGATCATTGGCCAGGCGCTCCAACGATGCGCAACCGAGACCACAAGCGAAATGACCGTGTCGGTGGTGTCTCTTCCAAATGACGAAATGAAAGGAAGAATCATCGGCCGTGAAGGACGCAACATTCGTGCAATCGAGGCGGCAACCGGGGTTGAACTTATTGTTGACGACACGCCAGAGACCATCACAATTTCGGGCTTTGATCCAATCAGGCGTGAAGTGGCAAGGCTGAGTCTTGAAAAACTTATTGCGGACGGAAGAATTCACCCAACACGCGTTGAAGAAATTGTCGAAAAAATGCAGCGCGAAGTGGACAAGACCATCAAGCAAGCGGCTGATGAGGCCTGCAACGAAGTTGGAATCTTCAACTTGAATCCGGAACTTTTGAAAACACTTGGAAGGCTGAAATATCGCACAAGTTATGGTCAAAACGTCTTGAAACACTCCATTGAAACTTCCATCATTGCTGGACTTTTGGCAAGTGAAATGGGCGCAAATGTGAAAGTGGCAAAGCGCGGCGGGCTTTTGCACGACATCGGCAAGGCGCTTGACCACGAGCAAGAGGGCACGCACGTTCAAATCGGCGTGGAACTTGCAAGAAAATGTGGCGAGAGCGAGGCTGTTGTGCACTGCATTGAGGCGCATCACTTCAACGTTGAGTTCAAGTCAATCGAGGCCGTGATTGTCCAGGTCGCTGACGCCATTTCAAGTTCAAGGCCGGGCGCAAGACGTGACAGTTTTGAAAACTATATCAAGCGCTTGCAACAACTTGAAGAAATTGCAAACGGCTTCAAGGGTGTTGACAAATCATATGCCGTTCAAGCGGGCAGAGAAGTGAGAATTATTGTCAAGCCGACCGAAGTTTCTGACAGCGAAGCGATGTTTATGGCAAAGGAAATTGCACAAAAGATTGAAAACGAGATGCAATATCCGGGACAAATCAAAGTCAACGTCATTCGCGAAAGCAGATACAGCGAAACGGCAAAATAAACTCACAGATTTGAAAGAAAATTCATAAGAATAAAAGGAGAAAAAAGATGGCAGAAGAAACAAAGAAAAGCGAAACATCAAAAACGAAAACAAAACAAAAGAAGGAAAAAACCGTTCGCACTTGGTCCAGCACAAAGATTTTGGACTGTGTGGCATACTTTGCGATTGTTTTCATTGCGATTGCATTGATTTTCAGGCTGGCATTCAAAAACAACACGCCTGATGTTGCAAATGCTTTTGCTTCAATAGGCGAATGCTTGGCATATGTCATTTGCATTTGGCTGGGCTTCTATTGGACTATGCGCACAAGAAAAGGCCGCTGGACAAAACGCACAATTTGGTGGCTTGTCGGCTGGATCGTTGCAACTGTTGTGATTGTTGTCATTTACATCTTTGCAATGATTTAAAATCTTTGAGCATCAATTTTGCACGGGTGAAAAAATGAAAAATGTGCCTTATATCGTGACGGCCGTCTTGATTGCCTTGACGGCCCTCTTTGCGATTTTAAACAAAGTTTGGGAAGGATTTGTGTATTTTGTGCTTGGGTCCTTGCTTTTGCTTGCGCTTTTTTGGGGAGTTTGGCAAACTTATCTATATTTCACCGAATATAAAGAAGAGCGCGCCGAAGAATTCAAATTTTTTCGTGCAAAAAAAATCGGCGAAGGGCAGATTGCTGAAAAAGAATTTGATGCCGCAGAGAAGGAATATTTGAAACTCTTCAACAAGTCAATCTTGAAAGACAAAATCATCAAGTGGGGAATCATTGCTTTTTGCTTTGCCATTGCGGCGGCGTTTTTGATGGGAATGATTTTGTATTAAGTCTTTGAAACGGAGGACGATGGGCCCTCTGTTTTTTTGTCGTTTTGGGCTGACAAAGAGGCAGTGCACCTTCATTCGACAAGATAACATTTGCTTGCAAGTGAAAATTGTTTTGAAATCAAAATGAAATTTGATATAATAGCAATGAAATTTTGGATTTGGAGGGCAAATGCTTTCAAAAACTTTAAGTTTTGGACTGATTGGGCTGG